>NZ_OY781470.1:621632-932448 GCF_963676935.1 Halarcobacter sp. | reverse complement strand
TTAATATTAAAATTATTAAATATTTAATCATTATTTTTCCTTTGGTTTTTTACTTAGATGCTATTGAGGCTTCTGATAAGTGTATTAAAAAACTTAAGCCTACATCTACAAAGCCCATTATTTTGCTACTAATCCATAAAACTGCATAAGCACCAATAACTATCAAATAGGCTATTAATGCAACACCTGTTTCACTAGCCAATATTGCTTTTACAAAAAATGAAAAACCAATATAGCCAAATATCATTTGGGAAATATCAAGAAAATATTTGGAGCTCATAGCTATAAAACTTAAAATTTCCAAAATAACTACCCCTCCTATTTCTGCATCTATTAAAAGATCGGATATTCCTGAAACACCAAGTGAAATAATAAGTTTAGTAATATTAAATGAAAAAGCAAGCAAAGAGAATAATATATTTACTGTACCAGCAATAATAAATCCACAAACTGCCAGTGCAGCTACATTAGTAGGATCATAGGTTGCATTGTCGCCTGGCTGTCCCTTTACAAAAATATATATTGCTTGAAAAATATAATCTACAAAATTAAGAACATAAACAATACTACTTGAAATAGCACTTGCTACCGTTGCTGCAATTTCAGATTTACTTTTTTTTGCATCTTCTGCAAACTTTATATCTAATATCTTTACAGGGATTTTAATCAACTCCATTATCCCACTAAATAACATAAATATAGAAGATAATCCATCAGATATAGGTTTTTTTATAGGAATATTACTAACTAATCCAAAAAAAGTACTAATAGCACCTAAAATTGTCTGAATAATATCAATAATAATACCTAAGTGTTTTATTGCTAATTTACTAACTGAATCAAAAATTCCACTTATTTGATCAATGGAATTGCTATTGGATGTTAAATTATTAGATGAGGCTGTATTATTTAAAATAGACTCTAATATTGCTCCTGAATATCCTATATATTCATTGAACTTATTACGAAGATTATTTGATGAATCTAAAAAAAGTTCTTGAAAGTCAATTGGTTTAGATAATACTTTATTTGCTTCATTTATTGTAGATTCAGCAATAATAGGAGCAATAAATAAACTAAAACCCATGCCAAAAGTTGCCAAATCTTCAATATTTTTAAATTTATGAGAATCCAAGAATAATAAAGTTCCCAAAGGTTTAAAAATTTTATTAAGTAAATCCCCACTTTGTGTCATAAAAGAAAAAATCTTGTCATCTTTTAAAAATTCTGTTGGAAGGTGATGACCAAATTTATTAAAATTTTCTATTTCTGAAGTTAATAAATTTTTTAATCCATAAATTGTACTCTGTGTATCATTAAACATATCTACAGCACTACTTGATCCAGTTGCAAAATTTGTAATTGAATTTTTAGATTGAAAGATATTTTTTTGTATTTGTCTTATCAAACTATTTGGAGCGGGATCATCTCCATTGCTTAATCCTGGATGATACTCTATAGTAGCAACTAATTGTTCTTTTGAATCTACTTTAAAAAAACTAAGTAGATTATCTTCCAAATATTTAGGAAATGAACCACTTAACATTTCATCTAAAGTGACTCCAAATATATTATTCATTAAAGTATTTAAATCATCTTTAAATTTTTCCTCTTCACCTTTTACATAATCTATTAATTTGTTGATTTTTAATAATTCTATTAAACGATCGATTTGATCTACAATATGGGTAATGATTGTAGAGTTATTTTGCATATTTTTTTTATCATTATCTACATTAGTTTTATGAGTATCCATTTTTTGGCTAATATCTTTTATATTATTTCCAAATATTGCATCTAGTGATGTATCAATTTTTTCAATCATATCATCACTAATCTCCGAGACCATATCTTCAGCACTTTCCATAATAGTATAAGCATTATGGGAATAAATATTTTGTGAATTACTATCATTTAATGGTTTAAGTTGATCGAAACGTAATTGTTTAAGCTCTTGTCCAATATTATAAGCAGTTTTAAAGTCAAGAACTGTTCTTAATATATCCCAAAGTTTTTGTGCAAAACTTGAAACATCATTCCAAAGTTTTTCTACAGCAGCAGCTATATCTTCTATTGCTTCATCAATATCATCAGTAATATTACTTATAATAGTAGTGATATCTTTTGATAAAGTTGATGCTGCTTGTTTTGCAGCTTCTAAGAGTTTTTCAATATTACTTGATGCTGTATAAATTGAATGACGTATCCAATTTACTGCTTTAAAATGAGTAACCGAACTAGAAAAACCTAAGGCTAATAAGTTATTATTATTTATTTGGACTTTATTTAAACGCACAAGCTGAGAATCATTATTTGGACTTGTATTCTCTAAAACTTTACTAAAAGCATGCGATATATCATGTGATGAAGAAGAGTTAATATTATCCAAAACTGTTTTTGCAGTATCAGAATCTTTTGAAGCTCCTATTTGAATATTGTCATAGTTTTGGGTTGATAATTTTTGATAAGTTTTAAAGGAAATATTACAAGATTTGAAATCTGTAGTAAGGCTATTGGAATCATTTGTAACAATTGCCAATGCTTTATCACTTTGTTTAATCAAATTACTTTTATCAATCAATCTATACTGCATAATTGCACCATTATACTTATCATCTTTTGTCCCAGCATCTATTTGTAAAGATACTTTTCCTTTAGAGTCTGTACTTAAAAATATGCTATTATTTGCACTAGGATGATATGTTTTGATATTAGTTATATCTGTATAATCTTTTATAGAGACTCTTTTATTGAAACGTATTTCTACATATATATCTGCATTAGCTTCTTTCTCTTTTACTTGTGAAATTTGGTCATCACTTAAATTTGAAAATAATTGAGTGTTTTTATATAATGAAACTTCATTTCTATAACAATTTGTTACATGTAAATGAACCTGATGTAAATCATTTTTTACAAGATTTGTTTCAATAGTATCACTTCCAAAATCAACATGAATCTGTTCCTCTCTCATATTCCAAACTTTTTGAGTCAGATTGCAAGATGAATGCATATAACTTAATAGATTTTTATTGCTATTTTCAATTAGCTGATTATTACTATTTATCTCATTTTGACGAATAGAACTATAAAGAACTTCTCCATCTTCTGCAATTCCATGCCAATGAAATAACTTAAGAGGATTATCTATTGATATGGGCATTGGTGGATAATGTTCTATGCCTAGTTTATTTATAATATTATCGTGATTTTGATATGCAAACTTAGTTGTTTCTTCAATTCCTTTTTCATTGCAACCAAGAAGGATACTTTTTTCATCACTGTATCTAATCAAAAGATAATTTCTTAAAAGACCTTGATGATTATGTGTTGCATGAAAATCAATAGTTCCAATTCCACCTTTTTTATGAACACAATCATATAAACTACTATATCCAGACAAGATGTTATTAAACCATAAATCTTTATATTTACCATCATCAGAACTCATATCCTCAAATAAAATATTGTTTGAATAAACATTATTAACAGATATTTTAGTATTTAAATCAATTTCTATTGTATGATGGGATAAACCAAATTCCATATTTGATTCACTATAATGAGTACTACTGGTTAAAACCTCATAGTTTGACCCATTACTTTTAATTGATCTTACAAACATATGGTCAACTTTATTTGTTTGTTTATTATATATACTTTCCCAAATATCAGTGGAAATAAATTCATGTTCTTTATAAACAGAAAATGAAAAATGTAATTGATTTGAAGCTATCTCAATTTTTCCAAATGAATCATAATCATCTAGTGTATATACTACCGAACTTGAAGCTACATCTTTATGTTCAACAAGCATAGGATATCTTTTTACAAAATCACTGTTTATATTTGAAAACTTGAGTAAATCATATCCTGAGGTATTAGAAACTGTTTCATCCATTGCACTTAAACAATAAAAGGAGAAAATAAATTTTGACTGAAGATTTCCTTCATCATCTACAAGTTGAGCTAAAGGTGTAAAATTAGCTTTGGAAAAAATTAAAATATCACTTAAAGGAGTAACTATCGAAGCAGAATTATCATTATAATCCTTAATCAAGTTTGAAATACCTTCTGAATTGTAACTCATAAATTGTGCTGAAAAAAATGTTATCGCAGGTCTTACATTTGTTACATCAATTTGTGTAAAATCATCATATGATATTACAAAACCATAATTATAATAGTTGTCAAATCTTATAGTACCATATATAAAACTGTGGTTATCTCCACTAGTATAAGTGTTTATCTCTGCAATTTTATAACTATTAAATGAAGCTGTAGGTTCTTGATTTTTAAATTCTTTAATCAAATCAATGTAATTATCCCAATTTGTAGTTGATATAAAATTTTCATCTGGCAATAAAAGTTTTGCAAATTCTGTCCGATAATATAACCTCAAAGCAGAAGTTTGACTATAATCATGAGTATCATTTTTATTAGATAAAAGTACCATTTTTTGTTTGTGTATAAAATTATCTTTTATTTTATTGTGAAAAGAACCATTGGTAGCAACAATAGAATCATAATCAATTAATGATGTATCTTTAAGCTTAATAATTGTTTGTTTTAAGCCCTGATGTCCATCATTATCTTTTTCATATATTGATAAATTATAATCACTTTCATTGCTTTGCTTTTCCAAATGTAAATGTTCAGGAATACCATATGTTCTTGTTGGAAGATTTAAACCTATACTTGTTATCTCATCTTCATTACTAGCTGTCATTATATGAGGATTAAAAGATTCCATTATAGAATGACTAATAATAGTTGAATCTTCTGATCCTACAGCTGGCAAAGGTGTATAGGTTGTAAAAGCTTCTTGAATCTCTGAATCAACAGCAATATTACAGGGAGTTGTGACAGTAGACATATCACTATCTGATATAGTCCAATCAATTGAATTAGATCCATCATCTTCCCATTGTGATGGTGGTTTATTACAACCATATCCAATAAGCACAGATAATGCAGCTAAAGATGTAGTCTTAAGAAAATCACGCCTTGTCATAATTGAATCAAATATCTCTAGCTCTTTTTTAACTAAATTATTATTATTCGGGATCCAATCTTTTAAATAACCTTTCATTTGTTTTCTTAATAACTTAATTGATTGTTCTGGACTATTCATAGATCTATCCTTTAAAAAGCATTAAAATTAATTATTAAATTAATAATTTATTTTAATTATATAATATTACTTCTTATAAAGTTTAAATTGTATTTTCAACTTTTAGTTTATAATTAATCTTAATTTTTGGGGAATATCTATTAAAGGTTATTTTATATTTTTTAAAGTAGCTAAAAACTAGATTTACATCAATTTCCTATTGCAAGTGCGTATAAAACTTGCGTATTATTTCCAATAAATTCACAAACTTCATCATCATAATATGCTCCAATTCCACTACAGCCTATACCAAGATAGTTTGAAGCTAGATATAGTCGATGTCCTAATATTCCAGCTTTTTGGTACATTGCTTGATAATTTTTAGAATTTGAAGTTAAAAAAAATGTAACGGCTGAGGATTTTCCTAAATCTTGTTCTAAACAAAGATATCCTGCTTTGTTCATAAAATCACCCTCTTTTATATATTCTGTATTTTTCAAAATACCTAATTTCATATCTTTTACTCTATTTATAACACAGTAAATATCAATTGTTTCATCACAATTACTTGATATTGGCTGATTTAAGATATTAAGGATTGATTCAAATTCTACTTTACTTATACTTTGTTTTGCAAACTCTCTAATTGATCTTCTATTTAAAATTACCTCTTTAAAATAACTTTTATTAAAACTAAAATTAGGTAAAGATATCTCTTTTTTACAATCTTTTGCTTTTATAGAATCTTCATAAGCTTTTTCTATTAAGTCATTTTTTTCAAAATAGTTACTTCCATCTACTGTTGGCAAATCCAAAGTTTCTACTTTTTTTACTTTTTTTGAAGTATTGTATGTAAGAAAAACAGCACTTGTAAAGAATTCTTTATTATCAAAATTAAATAGTTGATTTAGTGAAGATTTATCAAAATCATAAATTATGTCATAGTTTTTATTGTGTAAGTATGAAGAGGCTTCAATTGAACCTAAGATATGTCCAGCATCAAGTAAACAATATCTAAAAGCTCTATTTTTATACTTCCAAGAACTTCTATAATAAATTGAAGAGATTAAAAAGATAAATCCATTTGCCTTTTCTTCTAAACCAAAGTATGGTTCAAGTCCAATATCATCAATATTTTCTAAAAGTGTTATACTCGAACTTAAAATATCAAAATGATAAATACCATCGTCAATCCCACTATTACCTCTACTTTGAAAATATATCTCATTTGGGTAAAGTGCCCCTGCACTAGGATTAACTCTTAAATAGTATTCAACACCAGGGTAAGTTTTTTTTGCTGTAATTCCAGCTACATAAAATATGAAACTGTGATTTTCATTTTCCAAGTCTAATTTTATTCTAGTATATTTTTCAGGATAATTTTTAAATGCCTTTGGCTGGTTATTCCAATCTAATCTATTAGGAAAGCTTCTAACAGAAAAATAGGAATGTTTTGTTTTCATATGATATTCAAAGAAAGAATCAAAAGTATTCAAAGTTTTACCTTTTATTTAAATTACTTAAATTCTACTATTTAATAATTGTTTTACAATAAAAAGTAAAAACTATAGTCATTTTTTATATTTTTTTAAAGAGTGTACTATGCACTCTTTAAAATTTATTGTTTTGTTGTAATTATTCCTGGTGCTTCTTTTGTACCAATATAGTCATCAACACTACTTGTAGATTTTATTACTGCAAAAATTGCACCAACTGCTAAGCAGAAAACCACTACAAGTTTAACAATATTTCTTTTTTCTTTTGACTCTTTTCCATTATAATCTTCTATTTTATCTAAAGTTAATTCATCATCTGTATTACTTGTCATGAAAACTCCTTTTATTTAGACTTTATCATATGAGAACTTAAAATAATAGTCATAAGTTAAAGTTATATTATTTTTTAATTTATAATTAACTTTTCCTTATGCTATTATCATAAAAATAACTTATAATAAAGAAACCATCATTTGATTAACTGTTACGGCAATCTCTTTAATATCTTTATTATCTTTTGTCATAAAACTATCAAGAGTATCTCTAACTTTATAAAAAGTATCTTTTTCATTGTTAATAAAGCTTGAGAAAGCTACATCTGCTTCTTCATTTATTCTTTGGAAATTTAATATCTTTTTAGTGTAATGAACAACAATAAACTCAATAAACTGTAATACTTGATTTCTAAGTACTAAATCATTTTTATTTGCAATTTTAATTTTATTTAATGCTACTATAATATCCAAAATATTAAACTCATGGATTAATGAATAAAAGATTACAACTACATCTTTAAATTGATGATTTGTAGTACTTTTAATAACTATTGCCGGAATAGCAAATCTTAAATAATTAATCACAGAGAAGAATAAGTTAAATGTATCATCATCTTCAATTAATACTTCAATTTTTTGTTTATGAACTTGTTCAAGTAAAGAGAATAACTCTTTTTTATGATCTAAAATATGCGCAGAATCTAACTGATTTTTCTTTAAATATTTAACCATCCATCTAGTACTTGCTGATAATATGTATTCTAGTTTATTTATCAAGGCATATTGTTTTTCAACATCCATAATATAATCTTGAGAATAAATTTTCTCTCTAATCTCTTTAGCACCAAATAATCTTTTTGCAACTAAGTAAGATTGAATTTTTAATAAAAATCTTTCATTTCCAAGTTTTTCATAATCACTAATAAAAGTACAACCTTGAGAGTTTACTATAGCATCAGCAATTTTTGTTGCAATAATCTCTCTTTTTAGAGGATGATTTAAAATATCATGTTCATAAGCACTTATAAATGATTTTGGGAAATATCTATATAAATATGGTAAAGCAAATTGTTCATCAATAAGTGTTGAATCTAATAAAATTTTCTTGATGAAAATTTTTGAATAAGATAACAATGAGCATAAAACAGGTCTAACAATAGAATCATTAATATCTATAACCTCATGAATATTCTCATTCTTAGGAATAAAGAAAGAGGCTCTATTAAAAGCTTCAACATGATTTTCTAATACTTCTATTGCACTTAAAAAATTGTTTAAATGTTTTCTTGAAAATTTTTCATCTAACGATATTGCCAAAGATTGATTATAATTACTATCTAATACTAGTTTTACTACTTGCTCAGTCATCGATTTTAAAGTATTTTGTCTCTCTTCTGAACATAAATCTTCATGTGTACTAACTGTATTTAAAAGAATTTTTAAATTTACTTCGTGGTCAGAAGTATCAACACCACCTGCATTATCAATACCATCTATATTTATTCTTCCACCACCTAAAGCATATTCAATTCTAGCTCTTTGTGTAAAACCTAAATTACCACCTTCACAAACAATTTTTGCTCTTAAATCTGTGGCATCAATTCTAACTGCTTCATTTTGTTTATCACCAATATCAATAGAGTTTTCATCACTAGCTTTCACATATGTACCAACTCCACCATTGAAAAATAAATCAACATCCATTTTTAATAAAAATACACAAAGTTCTTCACCACTTACAACTTTTCTCTTTGTATTAAAAAGTTTTTTCATTTCATCAGATAATTCAATCTCTTTATCACTTCTTAAAAAGATTCCACCACCTTTTGAAATTTTTGATTTATCATAATGTCCCCAACCACCTGATTTTGATTCAAAAAGTCTCTTTCTTTCTTTAAAGCTTTCTTCTAAATCAGGATTAGGGTCTATAAATATCTCTTTATGACCAATTGCACCATAAAGTTTGAATTTATCAGATTCAATCATTCCATTACCAAAAACATCCCCACTCATTGAACCAATACCAACTACAGAGATACTATCTTTGTACATATCAATTCCCATTTCAACAAGGAACCTTTTAGTGGACATTAAAGCCCCTCTGGCAGTAATACCTAAATCTTTATGTCCATATCCATTACTTCCCCCACTTGCAAAAGCATCTCCTAGCCAATAGTTTCTACTTATTGCAATCTCATTTGCAATATCACTCATAGCTGCAGTTCCTTTATCAGCAGCAACAACAAAATATGGGTCTTCTCCATCATAAGCCACAATATTTTCATCTTGTACAACTTTTCCATCAATCATATTGTCAACTAAGTCTAAATTAGCATTGATATACATAGAATAAATATTTGTAAAATACTCTTTTGTAACATCTGATGTATCTTTGTTTATTACAAACCCACCTTTTGAACCATCTGGAATAATAATTGAGTTTTTACCCTCTTGAGTTATCATTAATGATTTAACCTCTTGACGATAATCATCATGTCTATCACTCCATCTTAATCCACCTCTACTAATATTACTCATTCTTAAGTGAACACCATAAAAATCGGGATGATAGATAAAGTTTTCAAGATTTGGTTGAAGTCCTTTAAGGTTTTCTCCGAAACTCTTTGTATCAATTTTTAAGGATATTGTTTCTTTTTCTAAAAAATAGTTTGTTCTTAATATACATTGTAATAATGAAAAAGTTAATTTTAAAATTCTATCATCCATAATCTGAGGAATTTGTTTAATTTTTTCTTCAATTTTTTCTTCAATGTTTTTTATTTTTTCATCTCTTTTTTTAATTTTAGGATCAAATCTAGTAATAAAATAGTTTACGAATAAATCAGTAATAATATGATGATTTGTTAAAGTGTTTAATATCGTTGCACTATTTATTGTTAAAACTGCTTGATCTAAATATTCTATAATCGCTCTCAAAAGCATAAGTTTTCTAAAATCAAAATTTTGATTATATACTAATGAAAATACTTTTGAATGTTTTACAGAAGGATCTTTTAAACATTTAGTGATTATTTGTTCTAAATTATTTTTGGAAGCTTCTATTCTTCGTAACTCACTGTCTTCAAAAATTCTTAAATTAAATCTTGAAACGTAAATAAGTTTTGAACCATTTCTAATATTATAAGTTACTTCATCTACAATCATAAATCCTATATCATGTAAGATTGGTGTTATAGAAGATAAAAAAAGCTGATATGTAGAGTATATTTTTATACTTTTTGAATCTTGACTATCAGTGATGTGAGTAACTATGTTGTTCTGAATAACTTCATTAAATAACTCATTGGATATTTTTAGATCTTCAGGAGCTAAAAGTTGTGAACAAATTGCATTCATATCTGACGTAGTAGCCATTGTTAATCCTTTTTTTTTATATTTACAATAATACTACTCTTAAAATATTAAAGAATTGTTAAAATAATATACAAAAGTATAGTTTATATCAAATACTTATTTTTTCTGATTTTGCACTTAATAACTTTTTTAAGTCATTTGGATTTAACTCAATATCTAAGCCCCTTTTACCACCGCTGATATAAATAGTTTCAAAGTCAAATGCACTTTTTTCAATTACTGTTTTAAGCCTCTTTTTTTGACCTAAAGGAGAGATTCCTCCTAATAAATAACCTGTTACTTTTTGGGCCTCATCTTTATTTGCCATTTGTGCTTTTTTTACACTAAATGTAGAAGCAACATCTTTAAGACTTAACATCTTTGATACAGGTATAACACAAACTACTAATTCTTTTGGTGTTAATTGGGTTAAAAGTGTTTTAAAAACTCTATTTGAATCTAAGTTTAATTTTTCCACCGCCTCTTTCCCAAAATCAGTATTTGCTGGGTCATGGTCATATTTGTGTATATCAAACTTTATTTTATTTTTCTTAAGTAAATTTATTGCTGGTGTCATATTAAATTAAATTCCTTTTTTATCTTTTCTTCCCCATTTAAAACAATAGAGATATAGTGTAAACCTTTATAATGTTTTCTTGTTGTCATATCTTTAAAACTCTGTTTTTTTGTAAAAGCTTTTTCTTTTATTTTCATTTCACCTTGACTTATCATAAAAATTTTTTTATTGTGAGTGTTATTTGATTTTTTATAATAAATCATATATTCTACTCTAACATTTCCAAGGGCTTCCAAACTACTTAGTCTAAAAGAAAAGTTTAAATCTTCTGAGAGCTTTACATCTTTATCTAATACAAAATCTAAGATTTCAATATGTGAAGATTTTTTATATCCAAATAATTCTAAAACTCTTTTATTTCCATTTTTAAGAAGTGTTCTAGCAGCATGTTTACATATCCAATCAAGATTTTTAGTCTTACCTAAGTTTTTATACAAAAACTCTATAACTATATCTTCATTATCTTTTGATATGTCATTAAGATTATTTGCTACTGATTTTTGTACATATTTAGAAGGGTCATTTTTAAGAAGTTCAATTATCTCAAAAACTTTTGATGGATTTGCTTTAAATCTAGGAAGTGCCACAGCCCAAGGAAGTCTAGGACGACAACCTTCACTTGCAAGTCTTCTAATATGTTCATTTAAACTTTTAGCCCAAAGTTTCATTTGCTTCATAGTTTTATCTTCATACTTCAATATAAACTGTCTTATTGCAAACTCAGAACTAGAATCAATAGTAAATACTTCTAGTGCATCCATAGAGTTCTCAAAATCATCTAAACCGTAAACTTCTACAAAGTCTTGAAAAAACATTGCTTCAAAACCACTAAAATCTTTTGTTACAGGTTTTAGTATTTCAAGTTGCTTTTTATAAGCTAAGGGTAAATACTCATTAAGTGTAATTGCAATATGTCGCATTCGCATTTTTAATTCTAAAGTTTCCCAAGTAAGATTAAATATAGAGTTTATAAAACTATCGCTATCAAAGTTATTGTAATTTTCTTTTATCTTTATACTTAAGTTTTTTATATACTCTTCTGTATATACATTTTTTAGTTGTTCTGCCATCTTTTCTCTTTTTAATCTAGTTTTGATATTAAATCATTTGCACTTATATCTATCTTAGAAAATGCAAACCATTTTTTACCAAGGTCTTTTATACTTGCACCTAGATGATAAACCTCTTTTTTATCTATTATCAAAAATCTATCATGGGAATTTTTAGTGATTGTCGTAAAATTTGCGACAGTTGAAAATTTATCCAATTCACCTTCATTAAAAACATTATTGATATGTTTCCCAACAGTTTTTATATCTCGCCCAAATAATTCAGATAATTGATTTCTGTTAAGGTAAACTGTGTTATTTCCCATTGAAACTTTTAGTTCCAATTCTCCATCATTATAAACTACTATATTAGATATATCATTCATAAGAGTACCTTTAAAATTTATTGATCTTGAACTATATCGTAGAAAAAATGGGCGGGTTAAAAATATTACAGATTGTAAAGTTTTATTATTATAATTCTTGTTTTATAAGTTTTATAGTTTCTAATAGATTTCCAAGTTTTGTATCACAAACATCATATATCTCTTTTGCATCAATATCAAAATAATGGTGAGAAATAATATCTCTCATGCCTTTTGCACCTTTCCAATCTATTTGAGGATATTTTTCTAATAACTCTTTATTTGTAATTTTATCTATATTCTTTAAGCTTTCACCTATTGCGATTAATTGCATACAAATACTATCAAGCTTTTCCATACCTATTGATGTATTAGTAAAATAATCTACATCATCAACTACTTCAAATCTTTTTAACGTAATTTGTATTGAATTTTCTACTTGACTTAATATCTCAAAAACTAAAGATTTGTCATACATATATAGCTTCTTTTTCTATTCTATTTTTTAAAAAAGGATTCATTTTTTCTCTTACTCTTACTATATCAATATGGCTTGACATTAGTTCTTCTAATTCTTCTTTTATATGAACCATGGTAAACATGTCAGCTTTAGAAGTTTTTATACAAATATCAACATCGCTAGAATCTTTAGCTTCATTTCTAGCTACAGAACCAAATAGTCCTATTGCTTCTATACCGTACTTATCTTTATTTTTATTTTTAAATGTTTCAAGTATATTTATTGCTAATTTTCTTTCCATGATGTTATTCACTTTTTTTGTTTTGTTTATTATAACAAAATTTCATATGGATGTAATTTATATTCCTTATTATCTAGTTTAAATTGGTACACTTTTATATGTTTCCATTCTTCATTATTTTTTATTTCTTTTATATATTCAATATCCTTATTATCAATATTTATTCCTAAATAGACAGCCTTAATTAAATTAGTAGGAAATTTTATATTATACTTATTTGAATCATCTACTTCATCTAATAAAATCGTCATCCTATATTCATCTTCATATTCCCATATTATATTTTTTGTTAAATAAAATTTTTCATCCATAAAAGCTGAAAGGTCCTCAAAAATTAATCTATCTTTCACATAATTAACTTTTTTCAAACCATATGGTAATATCTTTAATTCGTAATTATTCAGTTTATTTTTAAAAAAATCATGCTCAGCATCTAATTCTAAAACTATTCCTCTATGATTATCTGAATAATGTGACCACATCAAAATATTATCTTTTTTCCCTGATAAACACAATGTTCCTATACTTTTAAGGCTATAGTCAAGAGTTGCATAATGTAATTTATCATTTGTATTTAGACAATTTACGGTTTCATTAAGCTCATCAGATTCACTTGGATTTAAGTTTTTGATAGAATATTTAAATTCAAATGGATCATTAAATTTAAGAGGACTACTAAATCTCAATACCTTATCTTCAAATATATATTTTAATGAATTTCTTTCTTTTCCATCTTTAACATATTTTTTTGTACTCATATACTTATATAATCTCATTATTTATCCTAAAATAAGTTTAATAAATATTATCACAATTTTAATTTATTATCATAAACATCTAAAAGTCTTTGCTTTCTCTTACTTTGTGTGGATTAAGTAACAAAAAATCACCAACCGTATCAAAGCCCTTTGGGTACCCTCATTTATTATTTATCTTTTATGAGTTTTGTAACTCTTTTCTGAAAAGAGAAATAAACATTCGGCTTTTGCAAATGTTGGAATAAAGAGGGGACAAGGACATTTACATTTTTAATTGTCTTATATTAAAACTTTTACTTAGTAAATTTACAAATGATAGTTTGAACTATAGGAATTTCTTTCTGCCTTTGATGAAGCTAGAAGTTAGATATTTATTTTTGGTAAAGCCCGTAAGTGTTTGAACGTTAAGAAATGACCTAAATGGTCATTTTAGTAAGTTTTGCAGGGCAGAAAATAAATATTTAACTGGAAGGTAGCTTCGTCTTCATCAATTCGGCAGTCTTTTTTGCTTACTTTTTCGAGATCAAAAGTAAGAAAGCGAAGAGGTTTTCCTCTTCAAGAGAATATTATTTCTTATACTTCTTATAAAGTTCTATAATCTCCTCTTTGCTTAACTCCCTTTGAACTTTATCACTCTTTTTTTTCACCAATAGTCCAAACTCTTTTGCTTCTTGTTTATCTAACTTATCTCCAAAAAATTCACTTATGATAAAAGCAACTCCCCCTTTTCCTGATTGGGAATTTACTCTAATAACATCTTCATATCCCCTTTTTATATCTTTTGGGTCTATTGGTAAGTATGGGACATTCCACTCTTGGCAAGAGTTTTCTCTGTAAAAATCAATCCCTTTTTTTATAGCATCTTGATGTCCTCCACTAAAGGCTGTGAAAATCATATCTCCCACATAGGGATGTCTTGGATTTATATTTAAATTTGTTAAATTCTCATACATCTTTTTTACTTCATCAACAATTGATAAATCAAGGGTAGAATCAATTCCTTGTGAATGTAAATTAAAAGCAAAATTGATTAAGTCCAAGTTCCCTGCTCTCTCCCCATTTCCAAATAGTGTTCCCTCTACTCTATTTGCACCTGCTAAGACTGCAAGTTCTGCTGAAGCTACTGATGTTCCTCTGTCATTGTGGGGATGAACACTTATTATAAGTGACTTTCTATTGTTTAAATTATTGCACATCCACTCTATTCTATCTGCATAAATATTTGCAGTGCATGCTTCTAGGGTATTTGGCAAATTTATTATCATCTTATTTTGTATAGTTGGTTTTACTACATCGATTACTTTATTACATATTTTCACAGCAAACTCTAAATCTGTTTGGGAAAAACTCTCTGGGGAATAATCATAGATAACATTGCCCTCAAGTTCTTTAGTAAGTTCCACTAAGTATTTCATTGATTCAACTGCCATAGAGATTATTTCTTCATCACTTTTTTGAAATACTACTCTTCTTTGGAACTCATTTGTCGGATTGTATAAATGAAAAATCCCATTTTTTACTCCTCGCATAGCTTCAACACTTCTTTTTATCCACTCTTTTTTTGCTGGGATTAATACTTGAATAGCAACATCATCAGGGATTAGCTTCTCTTCAATTAATTTTCTTGTAAAATTAAAATCAGTATCACTAGCACTTGGATAACTTACTTCAATTTGCTTAAATCCCATCTTTACTAAAGTATTAAAATACTGTAACTTTTGTTCTATATTTAAAGGGTTTACTAAAGCTTGATTTCCATCTCTTAAATCTACACTTCCATAAATAGGTGCTTTTGTGATTTGATTATTAGGCCAAGTTCGTACGAAATCTTTGACAATAGGATATTGTCTATATTTTTTATAAGTCATTTTATTCTCCAAAATGTAAAATTTATTATTGATTGTTTTTTATGTTAAAGGGTAAAATTAGAGGAAGAGAAGTTTAGTATTTTTAATACTTATTGAATTAAAAAAATTCTTTATCATATAGTCTCTCCTTTTTAATTTTATAAAAGTATAGAGAAAAATGAAAATTAATTCTTGTACAAAATTAACATTTATCAAAAATATTTTTTTGAAACTGTTTTGGTGTGATTTGGAAAACCCTTTTAAAAGATCTATTTAGATGACTTTGGTCAAAGAAGCCACTTTTTAAGGCAACATCAACAATTGGAAGTTTTAATAGCAATAACTCTTTAGCTTTATGAACTCTTTTATTAATAATATAAGAATGTATTGGTAGACCAAAACTTTTTTTAAAAATACGAATTAGGTGAATTTCACTCATTTGGAACTTTTCTACTAATTGTTCTAAACTTATATCTTCCAAATAATTTTCATCTATAAAGGATTTTATTTTATCTGATAATGTGTCCTTTTTATCTTCTTCCTTAGATATTGAAAGAGTAAAGACTTCTAGACAAAAAAGATACAAAAGCTCCATTTTTTCTCTTATAGAGATTTGTGTATCAAAAAGTTCATCACAAAATATTATAAATTTTTCGTACAATTTTTTTTCTTTGATATGTTTAAAACTGCTAAAAGAAGACAATTCATTTTCAATAAGAAATTGTGGATCCAAATACAAAACATAACCATCTTGTGAAGGTTTTTCCACAGTTGCACAATGTACAACATCTTTATTTATTATTGCAAGTTCATTAATATTCAATAAAAAATTGTTTTCATTTAAGATTATATTTAATTGCCCTTGTTTAATGGCTGTTATTGTAAGTTCTTTATGTAGATGCATTTTTGAACACTCAGGTATGTTTTTCACATACCTAAGCTCAATAAAAGGTAGAGCCTTATGTTTAAAAATAGCTGTTTGCATAACTATTTTCTTGTTGATAAATTACCTGATGGCTTACCTATATAAAATCCTTGTGCATAATCAACCTCAATTTTTTTAAGAAACTCTAAGATTTTTTCATCTTCTACAAATTCTGCTATTGTGAAAACCTCTAACTCTTTTGCTAAAGCCACAATTGATTTTACAAAAGCTAAATCTTTTTTGTCTTTATATAAATTAATAATAAAATCACCATCAATTTTTATATAATCTATTGGGAATTTTTTTACATAATGGAAAGTAGAGAAACCTGAACCAAAATCATCAATAGCAAAACTAAAACCTTCCATTTTAAGGTTTTGTACAAATTTTTCAAGTAAAGAAAAGCTTTTTACAGTTTCCCTTTCAGTTATCTCAAATACTATATTTTTCTTATCAATATTATATACATGTGTAAGGTTTACAATTTTTTCTATAAATTCTCCAATAATTAGTGCTTTTGGAGAAAGGTTAATAAATAATAATCCAGTATAGTTAGTTTCATTTATTTTCTTAAATGCCTTTTCTATTACTATATAATCCATTTTATGAACTATTCCCAGTGATTCAGCTGTTTCAATAAATTTACCTGCTGTTAAAATCTCATTTTCAATCTCAATTCTCATAAGTAATTCATTTATCTCTATTGTATTATTAGAAGTATTCATTATTGGTTGAAAGTGAGGAATTATTTTTTCATTTTTAATTGCATCAAGTACTATCATAGATTTATCTTCTATATCTTGATGTATCTTTTCTATATCATATTCACTTGGAAATCTTATTGCATTTTTACCTTGACTTTTTGCTTCATACATCATTCCATCAGCTATATTAAATAACTCTTTTGATTCAGTTGAATGATCAGGGAAAATAGCCATACCAATTGATACAGTAACACCAACTTTAGTCCCATCAGGAGCATCTATTTCTAGTTTTTCTACCCTTTCAAGTATTCTTAAAGCAACTGTATAAACCTCTTTTTCTGTACTTTCTGGCAATATTAGAGTAAATTCATCTCCACCATATCTAGAAAGGATATCTTCATCTCTTTTTGAACTCTCAAGAAGATGGGCAAATTCTACTAAAAAATCATCTCCAAAACTATGCCCATAGGTATCATTGATTGGTTTAAAATTATCACAATCGATAACTAAAACACCAAACTTATATTCATGTCTTCCAGCCCTTTTTATCTCATAATGAAGTAAATCTCTAAATACTCTTTGTGAAAAAAGTCCAGTCAGTGGATCTCTTGTTGCATAAAACTCAAGATTTTCTGTATATTTATTTATTGCTTTAATTGAACCAACAAGATTTAAAAGTGTAGTTAAGATAGAATCAATAACAATAGAATGAATTGAATCTTTTTCAGTATTTGACTGAATACCAAGTCCTACTATTCCTCCAATTCTTGGGGCATCTAAAAGTATCGATTTTGCTTCATGTTCAATATCATCAATAGTTAATTGTAAATCGTGTTCTTCTGTTGAAATATTATGTTTTAAAGCATAATCAATAACAGTCAAATTATGATATTCAGTAATCATATTAATTGCTGTTTTTTCAAGATGATTTTTTATATTTTCATCAGGTTTACCAAGCCAGAATATCTCTATTTCATAGTTTTCTTCATCAGTTTTAAATATAGTAATTAAACAATAAACAGGTAAAACATTGTGTATTTCATGTAATAAGTCTTTTATATATTCTTTCCAATCTTTAATAATATCAGAAGTAATTACCATCTTATCTAGAAGTTTAACCTCAAACTCCAATATACTTTTATCAACTGCAATATTTTTTAATTTTCCACTTAAAATATCTAAACCTGTCATAATCTGTTCAAACTCTTTGAAACTATCTTTGGCATGTGTTGTATCAATATTTTTAAAATCTTTCACTGAGTTTACATTTTCTATTTTTCCTTTGAAATTTTCTATAGCAAAATTAATTCTTTTTAATATTTTTAAAGAGATATAATAAGCTATTAAAAACATAATTGGAAGAATAATCAAAGAGAAAAGTAAATATTTATTTTGTGTTATGTTAACCATCTCTTCAAAATTATAATCAACTTTAACTGCACCTAAAATATCCCCCTCTTTCGAGTTTGTATGACATTTTAAACACTCATTTTTTGCAATTATTGGTAAGACACTCTTCATAGACTTTTCATCAGATTCAAAAAGTTTTTCTTTTGTTTCAAATACCTTTTTTATATCATTAGTAATTTGACCTTGCTCAATTTTTCCAAATAATGCTTCAACTTTTTGAGCTCTATATATATCAACAGAATATGAACTTCCTTCAAATGAATTTTTTGTAACATTAATAAAATCCTGCAATTGTTCCCTACTCCAACCTTGTCTCATAACTTGATACATAGAATTGAAGACTTGTTTTGATAAGGCTTCTGATATTTTTTGATTCTCTTGAATTGCTAAATTTGTATGAATATATGATGAAAAAAGATAAAAAACTAAAAATAATGAAAAAGTAATACTTACCATTGAGACACGAAAATAGTTTTTGAGTGTTTTTATTTGCATGAAAGTTCCTATAAATGATTAATTAAGTATTTTACTAAATTTAAACTTTTAATAAAGTTTTAGGCTTAAGGTTATTTTTACTATTTATAATATTATTTATTAAATAACTTTTAGTAACATACATATAGTTTAAAGTCCTAGAAAAGATATTTAAATTAGATTTGTATAAATTAAAATATAAAAACAAAAAATATTATTAAAATAACTAAAAATATATTTTAAGATTATAAGTAGATTTTATTTTAAAAGAAGACAGAAATTCTGTCTTCTTTTTTTTATGCAAAGGCTGGTTCTAAGAAAGGAATAATTTGTTTTTTTCTAGATAAACAACCATCTAACCAAACTTTTTTATTTTCAAGTTTACAATCAAAAGCTTTTTCAAAAACTGATGAATCTTCACTAGAAACTAAAATCTCACTTCCTTCTTTCATAATATCAGTTAAAAGTAAGCAAGCAGTATGAAGACCTTCCTCTTCTCTTAATTTTTCTAAGTCAGCTTGTAAATCAGCTTTTACATTATCAAAAATAGCCAAATCAATAACTTCAAGTTGACCGATTCCTACCTTACTACCGTGCATATCAAATGGCTTATAATCTCTTAAAATTAAATCCCTTGAAGGTACACCTTCAACAGCAGACTTCACCTTAAACATCTCCATACCAACTGCACCAAAATCTTCAATTCCAGCAATTGCTGCTAATTCTCTAACAATTTTAATATCTGTTTCAGTACATGTAGGAGATTTGAAAATAACAGTATCTGAAAGAATTGCACACATCATAATACCAGCAATATTTGCAGGGATTTCAACACCATGATAATCATACATCTCTTTTACAATTGTATTTGTACAACCAACTGGTCTAATCCAACACTCTAATGGAGTAGAAGTAGTAATATCCCCTAATTTATGGTGGTCAACAATACCAACAACAGTCGCCTCATCTAAATCTTTTGGAGCTTGTCCTCTATCTGAATAATCTGTTATAAATAATTCACAACCAGCAAACTCAGTTTTAAGTTCTGGTGCTTCAAAACCAAATTTATCTAAGATAAACTGTGTTTCTGGAGATACTGCTCCTTGTCTTGCAGGTATTGCTTCTCTTCCAATCTTGTTTAAAAGATAAGCTAAAGATATTGCTGAACAGATAGAATCTGAATCAGGTGTTGTATGCCCACATGTATAAATTGCCATATTTGTCCTTTTAAATTACTCTTATTAATATTTTGGGATTTTATCTAAAAAATAGTTATGTTACTTTTAAAAAGCTATCTAAGTTATAAATGTAATCGTATCATTAGCTTTTATCTGTTATAACTAAACATACAACAAAAAAGGAGCAAAAATGATTAGTAAAGAATTACAAAATGCATTAATAGAACAATTAAACAAAGAATATCACTCTGCATATTTATATCTTGGAATGAGTGCATATTGTTCAAAAGAGGGTTTTAATGGTTCTTCAAACTGGTTTTTAATTCAATATCAAGAAGAGATTGCCCATGGAATGAAGCTATTTAAATACTTAGAAGACCAAGATGTAGAGATTAAACTACCTTCAATAGAAGGGGTAAAAGTTGAATATAATTCTCTTTTAGATGTATTTAAAAAAGCACTAGCTCACGAACAAAAAATGTCAAAAAATTTAAATATTTTAAGTGATATTGCAATGAAAGAAAAAGACCACGCAACATATAACCTACTTCAATGGTATGTTACTGAACAAGTAGAAGAGGAAGCAACATTGAAAGAGATTAGAGACCACATTAAATTAGTTGGTGATAATGGATATGGACTTTATACAATAGACAAAGAGTTATCAACTAGATCTTTTTCTGATCCAACAGCTTAATTGATATGAGATTTTTATCTCATATCATATAATTTAATTAATAATCACTTTTTATATTTATAAACACATTTTCGATATAATTACGCACTTACGCAAAACAGGATTTTTTATGAAAAAAATAACTATTTATACCCTAGCAATCATTATTTTTATATTTTTTACAGGATGTTTTAAAAAAGAAGAAACCAGTAAGTTTTATGGAAATGTGGATTTAAGAACAGTAACATTAGGATTCAGAGTATCTGGTAAAATTGAAAATTTAACTCTTGATGAGGGACAAAAAGTAAAAAAGGGTCAGGTTTTAGCAACTTTAAATGATGATTTATATGAACAAAACTATAAAGCGATTCAAGCTCAAATAAAAATGCAAAAAGCACAAATTGACAAGCTTGAAAATGGATATAGACAAGAAGAGATAGCCAAAGCAAAAGCTTCATATGATAGAAGTATTGTTTTACTAAATAAAGCAAAAAAAGATTATGAAAGAAATAAAAAGTTAAAAGAAACAAATTCTATTTCTGATCAGATTTTTGATGATTATAAATTTGCCTATAAAGAAGCAAAAGCACAGGTTGATTTAGCAAAAAGCAGTTATGAGCAGATGAAAAATGGATATTTAAAACAAGATATACAAATGGCATATGCGAAACTTGAAACCCTACAAGCAAATCTTGAAGAAGCAGCAATTCATAAAGAAGATACAAAACTTATCTCACCTAGTGATGGAACTATATTAACAAGAGCCCATGAAATTGGAGCAATTGTTGATGTGGGTACACCTATTTTCGAGATAGCTCTTACTGATGAATTCTGGATTAGAAGTTATATTGATGAAAAATATTTAGGTTTAATCCAAGCTAATATGAAAGCAAAAGTATATACAGATAGTAAGCCAAATAAACCTTATGATGCTAGAGTTAGTTTTATCTCTGCACAAGCAGAGTTTACTCCTAAGAGTGTCCAAACTCAAGAGTTAAGAACACAACTTGTTTATAGAGTAAGATTGATTATCGAAAATCCTGATAAGTTTATTAGACAAGGGATGCCTGTAACTATTGAATATCAAGATCTAGATTAAGATTAATTATGTCACTGGTTAAAACAGTTAATATTTCAAAAAGTTTTGGAAAAACAAAAGCTATTTCAAATATTAGTCTAAATATAAAAGAGAAAAAAATCACAGGTCTAGTTGGACCTGATGGTGCAGGGAAAACCACTTTAATAAGATTAATGACTGGTCTTTTAGATATAGATGAAGGTGAATTAAGTGTATTAAATTTCTCTCTTCCAAAAGAAGCAAAAAATGTCCAAGAAGAGATTGGATATATGCCACAAAAGTTTGGTTTATATGAAGATTTATCAGTATATGAAAACTTACAACTATATGCAAACTTACAATCAATAGAAAAGTCAAAACAAAAAGATAGAATAGCTGAACTTTTAGAGTTTATAAATCTAAAAAACTTTAAATCTTTTTTAGCAAAGGATTTATCAGGAGGTATGAAACAAAAGTTAGGTTTAGCTTGTGCTTTAATAAAAAAACCAAAACTTTTGCTTTTAGATGAACCAGGAGTTGGAGTTGACCCTATTTCAAGAAAAGAATTATGGGCAATAGTAAATCAATTAATTGAAGAAAATGTTACTGTTGTTTGGAGTACAGCATATTTGGATGAAGCTGCATTATGCGATGAAGTTATACTTTTAAATGAAGGAGAAATACTTTTCAATGGAGTTCCTTCAAATTTAAGTGATACAATGAAAGGAAAAGTTTTTAAAATTCAAGGGGAAATTAAAGATAGAAGAAAAACATTAAGATTAGCATTAAAAAATAAAGATATCAAAGATGGAGTTATTTTAGGAAATAGTGTAAAACTAATATGTGAAGATAAAGACAAGCTTCCTAAACTTGATAGTATTGAAGCTTATAATTGTAAATATGAAGAGATTGAACCAAACTTTGAAGATGGCTTTATGAATATTTTAAAGGGTGAATTCAATGGAGAATCACTTTTAGCAAAACAAATGAAGCAATTAGATGATAATGATTACACCCATCTAATTGAAGCAAAAAACTTAACTAAAAAATTTGGAAATTTTACTGCAACAGATAATGTTAATTTTAAAATAAAAAAAGGTGAAATCTTTGGTTTTTTAGGACCTAATGGTGCAGGAAAATCTACAACTTTTAAGATGTTATGTGGGCTTATGGAACCAACATCAGGTAATGCGGAAGTTTTAGGTATGAGTTTACAAAAGTCTTCATATAAAGCAAGAAAAGAGATTGGATACATGTCTCAAAAATTTTCTTTATATGGAGATATTTCAGTATATGAAAATCTAAAATTTTTTGCAGGTGTTTATGGTTTAAAAGGTAAAAATAAAAATAAAAAAATTCGAGATATGATAAAAATATTTGAACTTGAAAAATATAAAAAAACAGCTTCTAAAAATTTACCACTAGGATACAAACAAAGACTCTCTTTAGCTTGTGCAGTTATGCATGACCCCGTTGTATTGTTTTTAGATGAACCAACTTCAGGGATTGATCCACAAACAAGACGAGAGTTTTGGAACCATATTTATGCAATGGTACAAAAGGGGATGACTATTATGGTTACTACTCACTTTATGGATGAAGCTGAATATTGTGATAGAATTGCACTTATATACAAAGGAAAAGCTATTGCTTTAGATACGCCACACAATCTAATAAGTCAAATCTCTTCTGATGCAACTATGGAAGAAGCTTTTATTGAACTAATCAAAAGGGAAGATAATGCCTAATTTTCAAAGACTAAAAGCAATATTTATCAAAGAGAGTTTACAAATTATTAGAGACCCTAGTGCTTTGATTATTGCTTTAATTTTACCTTTAATGTTACTATTTTTAATGGGTTATGCTATCTCTTTAGATTCTAAAAATATACCTGTAGGAATAGTTGTAGAAAAGACTTCAAAATATACTACGAGTTTAGTAAAAGCCTTTGAAAGTAGTGAAAGTTTTAATGTTACTGTTTCAAAAGATAGAAGAGTTTTTGAAAAAAACCTTCAAGAGGGAAATTTAAGAGCAATGGTAATAATACCTTCAAGTTTTGATAAAGATATCTTAAATCATAAACCTAAAATCCAAATTATAACAGATGGAAGTGAACCTAATATCGCAGGATATGTAAGTAAATATGCCCAAGAATTATGGCAAAATTGGTTATCTTATGAAAATCTTAAAACAAACGATTTAATAGATATAAAAACAAGATATTGGTTTAATGCACCTTTACTTAGCAGTTACTTCTTACTTCCTGGTTCAATTGCTGTAATCTTAACACTAATTGGTACACTTTTAACTGCACTTGTTGTAGCAAGAGAATGGGAAAGAGGTACAATGGAAGCTATAATGTCAACTCCAACTACAATCTTAGAGCTTTTACTTGGTAAACTTTTACCCTATTTTGTACTTGGCATGTTATCACTTACTATTTGTATTTCAATCACTCTTTTATGGTTTGATATACCCTATAGAGGTTCATATACAATGTTATTTCTTAGTTCTGCTATTTATTTAATACCTTCATTGAGTTTAGGATTGTTGATTTCAACATTAGCAAAGAATCAGTTTGTAGCTTCGCAAATGGCATTAATAATTGGATTCTTGCCAGCTATGATACTTTCTGGTTTTATATTTCAAATAAGTAGTATGCCCTCTTGGCTTCAAGTTATAACAAACTTTATACCCGCAACTTATTTTACAACTATTTTACAAACTCTATTTTTAACAGGTGATGTCTATGAAATCATTGTCCCAAACACTTTATGGATGTTACTAATAGGTTTTGTACTTTTTACAATAATATTTATAATCACAAAAAAGAAGTTAAATTAATGTTTTATCAATTACTTGCCCTAATAAGAAAAGAGTTTTTAGCGATTTGGAGCGATAAACGTTCACGTATTGTAATTATTATACCTCCTTTAATTCAATTAGTACTTTTTGCTTTTGCTGTAACTTTAGAAGTAAAAAATGTTTCTATTGGTATCTTAGATAGAGACAATTCTAATGAAAGTAAAGAATTAGTTCGTGCACTAAAATATAGTGATAGATTTTCAGAAGTGTTATTTCTGAAAAGTGATAAAGATTTAAAAGAGAAATTAAACTCTCAAAAAATAATGGTAGCAATAGATATTTCTCAAGAGTTTTCAAACAAATTAAATAAAGGGCAAAAAGCAGAGATTGGGATTATAGGAGATGGAAGAAAATCAAATAGTTCCCAAATAACCATAGGTTATATTCAAATGATTATAAACAATACTTTTTCAAAAAATTCACAAAGCATATTTATAAGAAACTGGTATAACCCAAATCTTGACAATTTTTGGTGGATACTTCCAAATTTAATTGGAAGTTTAACCATGATTATTGCTTTGATTTTAACCTCTTTATCAGTTGCAAGAGAAAGAGAACTTGGAACTTTTGAACAAATCTCAGTGGCACCACTTAGTCCTATGACTTTGATAATTGGAAAAACTATTCCACCTATGGTAATTAGCATTATTGAAGCATCTGTTATTTTTCTTTCAGCTATTATATTTTTTAAAGTTCCATTTCTTGGCTCTTTTTGGATTTTGTCAGTAGCAATTTTTGCTTTTGTATTTTCTATTGTGGGGTTTGGTCTTTTTATCTCTTCCATATCTTCAACACAACAACAAGGGATATTAGGGGCTTTTGTTCTTTTAGTACCCTCTATTTTAATGTCAGGATTTGCAACACCTGTTGAAAATATGCCTGATTGGCTTATACCTTTTACAGACTTTGTTGCTTTAAAATACTTTTTAATAGTTTTAAAAGGGGTGTTTTTAAAAGATATTTCATGGGATATTGCAATCTGGGAAATAGTTCCCATGATTGCATTAGGAGTTGTAACTCTTAGTATAGCTACTTGGTTTTTTAAGAAAAAAGTTACTTAATTAATTTTGAATTAAAAACTGTCCTAACTCTCTATTTTTAACAAGTTTAGAAGAATCTACAACAACTCCGTGCATCGAGATATAAGTTCCATTTTCTACATTTGCATTTAAAAATCCTAATGCTTGTGAAAAATTCATAGTCGCTTCTACAGTATCAATACTCATAGGTACCATAGCTCCTGTGAATACAATCTTCTTTTCTATTTTTTCTTTTTTAATTAATGCTGAAGTTAAGTGAACAGTATCTGTCCCATGAATTATTATGATATTATCATTTTCAGTACTTTTTATTGCATCACATATAGTTTTTCTATCATTATCATCCATATCCAAACTATCTTTTGAAACCACATTTTTAATCTCAAATTCAACATTATGACAAGAAGCAAGAATTTTATCTAATGCTATATTGTCTGTTGGTACTTCTAATTTACCTTTTATTGGATTATATCTTTTATTAAAAGTTCCACCAGTATTAATAATAGTTACATTCATCGTTATCCTTTAAAATTACTTACCATATTTTTAGGGTGAAGAAGTTCATCTAACTCATCTTTTGTAAATAATTCTTGCTCTAAAATTATATCATATACTCTTTTGTTTGTTGCAAGGGCTTCTTTTGCTATTGCTGAACTTTTTTCATATCCTAAAATAGGATTTAAACAAGTGACTAAGGTAACTGAATTTAAAATATTTTCCATACATACATCTTCATTTGCAGTTATACCTTTTACACATTTTTTAGCCAAAGAATAAAAAGATCTTCTCATCATATTAATTGAAGTAAATAGTTTATATGCAACTAATGGTTCAAATACGTTAAGTTGCAATTGACCACCTTCACAAGCAATTGATATAGTAGCATCAGCTCCTATAACCTCAAAAGCTACTTGGTTTACAACTTCAGGAATTACGGGATTAACTTTCCCTGGCATTATTGAACTTCCTGGTTGCATTTTTGGAAGGTTGATTTCATTTAGTCCTGCTCTAGGACCAGAACTTAAAAGTCTTAAGTCATTACATATTTTAGAGATTTTAATAGCAACTCTTTTTAAAATTCCAGAAATATGAACAAAAGCACCAGTATCTTGTGTAGCTTCAATTAAATCTCCGGCACTTTCATAATCAACACCTGTTACATCTCTTAGGTTATTAATAACTTTTCTTCTATACTCTGGTTTTGTATTAATTCCAGTACCTATAGCTGTTGCTCCAAGATTTACCTCTTTTAATAAAGCTTGTGCTTCTCTTAATCTAAAAATATCTTCATCAATCATTACAGAATATGTTTTAAACTCTTGCCCTAAAGTCATTGGCACAGCATCTTGAAGTTGTGTTCTTCCCATTTTAAGTACATCTTTAAACTCAACTGCTTTTTCATCAAAGGTATCTCTTAAATATCTAAGTGAATCTTTCAATTTGTAGATTAATTCATATAAAGTTAGTTTAATTGCAGTAGGATATACATCATTTGTAGACTGACTCATATTAATATGATTATTGGGGTGGATAATATCGTATGAACTTCTAGGTTTGGCTAATATTTCTAAAGCTCTATTTGCTATAACTTCATTTGCATTCATATTTGTTGAAGTTCCAGCCCCACCTTGAATTGGATCAACTATAAATTGATCATGAAATTTACCATCTATTATCTCGTTGCAAGCTTGAATTATTGCATCTCTTTGCATATCATTTAAATCACCTAACTCAAAGTTAGTTAAAGCGCAAGCTTTTTTAACTTTTGCTAAAGATTTTATAAACGTAGGAAATAAAGATAAACTTGTATGAGTTATATCAAAATTTTCCCTTGCTCTTAATGTTTGAATACCATAATATGCGTCTTTTTCTATCTTTTTTTCACCTAAAAAATCGTGTTCAATTCTAAATTGCTCTTCCATCATTTCGCCTCGAAATTAAATTTTCAAAATAATATAAAACAAAAGTATGTAAAAAGTGTGCTTTTTGTTTTAAAGCAAAAGTATATCAGTTTAAAAAAAAATTCCAAGGGTAAAATTAAATTTATTTGAAATGTTGTAAAAAAGTTGTAGTTAAAATCTACTCAAATGTTTCAAAAAATCACATAATAATTGTACAGTTTCTATACAAAAAAAATTTGACTAAAAAAAAAATTTTAGTTACTATTTTCATATAATTAAAAAAAGGAGATATGATGTTTTTTTTCTGTTACCAATCATCAATGTTAAAACACGTTGTTAACATACTCCTTATCGACTTATACAAACAAGTAGAAATACTTACTAGACCTGTTAAACAAATCCAAAACTTACTTATTCAAGATAAAAACTTCATAATGGCTGCCAGTTAGACCCCCGCAATTGATCCTGTACAATGTTAATTGCGATTTTGGGCTAATTCCATTTAATATACTTAAATATTAAATAACGTTATTAATTAGTCTGACTTAGAGGGTCATTCCATATTTTAAAACAAACTAATATTTTATTTAAAGGAAAAAAAATGGCAAATGAAACAAATATTTTTGAACAACACGAATCTGAGATTAGAGCATATTGTAGAGCAGTACCAACGGTATTTAAATCTGCAAAAAATGCAGTAATGATAGATGAAAACAATGATGATTATATAGATTTTTTTGCTGGAGCTGGAGTTTTAAACTTTGGTCACAACAATCAAAAAATGCAAGATGCAATTATAGAGTTTATAAAAAATGATGGTGTAATCCAATCTTTAGATATGTTTACTGATGTAAAAAGAGATTTCATTCAAACTTTCGTAAAAACAATTTTAGAACCAAGAGGAATGGGTGATTACAAACTTCAATTTACAGGACCAACGGGAACAAATGCAGTTGAAGCTGCATTAAAACTAGCTAGAAAAGTTACAGGAAGAACTGAAGTGGTGGCTTTCCATAGAGGTTTTCATGGTATGACATTAGGAGCATTAGCTTGTACAGCTAATAATGCATTTAGAAGTAGTTCAGGGGTTCCATTAAACAATATTATTAGAGGTACTTTTAATGATATGCATGCTTTAGAACTTATGAGACAACAAATAGAACATACAGGTTCTGGTTTAGTTCCACCTGCTGCTTTTTTAATTGAGCCATTACAAGCTGAAGGTGGAGTTCATGAAGCTTCAAAAGAGTGGATTCAAGCTGTACAAAAGTTAGCAAAAGATACTGGTGCACTTCTTATCCTTGATGATATTCAAGGTGCAAGTGGTAGAACAGGTAGCTATTTTAGTTTTGATGATATGGATTTAGACCCAGATATTATTGTTTTAGCAAAAGGTCTTGGTGGTATTGGTACTCCTATTGGTATGTGCATCAATAAACCAGAACATGATAAAGCTTGGGGACCAGGTCAACACACAGGTACATTTAGAGGACAAGGTTTATCTTATGTAGCAGGGAAAGTTGGTATTGAATTCTTTAAAGATGAAACTTTTAACAATGAAACAAAAAGAAAAGGCGAAATAGTAAGAAAAGTGCTAGATGAACTTGATAACAAATATTCTCAAGTTGTTGATGTAAGACAAAAAGGGATGATGTTAGCAATTCAATTTGATTCTCCTGCAACAGCAAAAGCTATTACAACAAAATGTTTTGAAAATAGACTTGTAATTGGAGCTTGCTCTACAGGTGAGATTATTAAGTTTATTCCCCCTTTAACTATTGAAGATAATATTTTAGAAGAGGGATTAAAAAGATTTACAGATGCTGTTACAAGTGCATTAGGTTAAGGAGTTAAAGATGGGATACAGTTCAACACATTTTAAATCAATTAATCCATATACTGAAGAAACAGTATATGAAGTTCCTATGCATACAAAAGAGGAAGCTAGAGAAATTATTGAAAAAGCTCAAAAGGCCTATGTTGAAGAATGGATAAATACAACATTTGAACAAAGAGCAAAACTTTTAAAAGCTGTAGCAAATGAGATGAAAGAAAATCTTGATTACTATGCTTTACCTATGACAGAAGAGATGGGTAAACCAATAAACGAAGCTAGAGGAGAAGTAAATAAAGCTGCTTGGGCAGCAGAGCATTATGCCGATTTTGGAGAAGATTATCTAAAACCTGAGTATTTAGAATCTGATGCAACTGAAAGTTATGTTCAATACATCTCTTTAGGTGTAACAGTTGGAGTTTTACCTTGGAATGCACCATTTTGGTTAGCATTTAGATATTTATCACCTGCACTAATGTCAGGGAATACTTGTATTATGAAACACGATTCCCATACACCTTTATGTGCAATTAGAATTGTTGAAGCCTTTGAAAAAGCAGGTTTTCCTACAAATGTAGTTCAAAATCTAATGGTAGGTCATAAAATCTTAGAAGATGTTATTAGACATCCTAATGTAATGGGAGTATCACTAACTGGTTCATCAAAGGCTGGAGCCGCAGTTGGAGCAATTGCTGGAGGTGAAATCAAGCCTGTAGTTTTAGAATTGGGAGGAAGTGACCCAGCTATTATTTTAGCAGATACAAAAGATTTAGAACATGCAGCAGATGTTGTAGTTCTTTCAAGATATATAAACGCTGGACAATCTTGTATAGCAGCAAAAAGAATTATTGTAGAAGAACCTATTTATGAGAAGTTTATTCAACTTTTAAAAGAGAGATTTGAGAAGTTAAAACTTGGTGACCCAAAAGATGAGTCAACTACTATAGGCCCAATAGCTAGACGTGAATTAGTTGAAGAGATGCATGAACAAGTAGATAAATCTGTTGATGCTGGAGCAAGACTTGTTTTAGGTGGTGAAAGAATTGAAGGTAAAGGTTTTTTCTTCCCTGTAACTGTATTAGCTGATGTAGAACCAGGTATGGTTGTTTCTTGCCAAGAAACATTTGGACCAATCGCTTCAATTATAAAAGTAAAAGATGTTGAAGAAGCAATAAAAATTGCAAATGCTACAGATTATGGCTTAGGTGGGTCTATTTGGACAGGAGATGTAGAAAAAGCTAAAAAATTAGCTGGAAGAATTGTTACAGGTCAAGTATCAATTAATGGAATCGTAAAATCAGATCCAAGGCTTCCAAGCGGTGGAGCAAAAAAATCTGGACTTGGAAAAGAATTAGGACCTCATGGTATAAGAATGTTTGTAAATACTCAACAAGTTTGGGTAGGACCTGTTAAGTAGTTAAGGAATATATTAAGGAAAAGATATGAAAGCAAAGTTGCCTTTTACAAAAAAAGAATATATTCAAAGGGTTAGAAAAGTTAAATCAATGATGCAACAAAGAAGAATTGATGTATTAATTGCTACAGACCCAGGAAATATGAACTGGTTAACAGGATATGATGGTTGGTCTTTTTACGTTCATCAAGGGGTAATTATCTCCCTTGATGAAGAGGAACCAATTTGGTTTGGAAGACTTATGGATAAAAATGCTGCATTAATTAAATGCTTTATGAAAGAGGAAAATCTTTATGGTTATCCTGAAAAATATGTACAAAATTTAGATGAACATCCTATGACTTGGATTGGAGAAAATATTTTTAATAAAAAAGGTTGGACAAAAGGGATAATTGCAACTGAAAGAGATACTTACTATTACACAGCTGAAGCTCACTTTAGATTAATGGCAACACTTCCAAATGCAAACTTTATAAATGCAAATAATCTTGTAAATTGGGCAAGAGGAATTAAGTCTAAAAAAGAGATTGAGTATATGAAAATTGCTGGGAAAATTACTCAAAAAATTCATCAAAGAGTTTTAGATGTTGTTAGAGTTGGTATTCCAAAAAGTCATGTTGTATCACAAATTTATGAAACAGCAATTGAAGGGGTAGATGGTTATGGAGGTGATTATCCATCAATTGTACCATTGCTTCCATCGGGAGCTGATGCTTCAGCTTCACACATTACTTGGGATGAAAGACCATTTAAAAGAAAAGAAGCTACATACTTTGAAATCTCAGGATGTTACAAAAGGTATCATGCACCAATGTCAAGAACAATATTTATGGGTAGACCTGAACAAAAGTTTCTTGATGCAGAAAAAGCCTTAGTTGAAGCAATTCAAGCAGGTCTTGAACAGGCAAAACCTGGTAATAGAACTTGTGATATTGCAAATGCTGTTGATTTGGTTATGAAAAAATACGGTATTGATAGAAATGATGCAAGATGTGGATACCCAATAGGAGTTAGTTATCCACCAGATTGGGGTGAAAGAACTTGTAGTTTAAGAAGTTCAGATTTAACTGTTTTAGAACCAGGAATGACTTTTCACTTTATGCCGGGAATTTGGCAAGATGATTGGGGAATGGAGATAACTGAAAGTATCTATATTACTGATACTGGAGTTGAAACATTTTGTGATTTTCCTAGAGAACTATTTATAAAATAGATTAAATCCCATAAGGAGGTATGATAATTAAAAAAATCACACTAAAAAAATAAGTACTAAATTAAAACTAAAACAATATAGAAAGGAATTAAAGATGAAATTATTTAAAAGTTTAATTGTAGCAGGACTTATTACTGTTACAAGTTTAAGTGCAGCAACGTGGAAATACGCATTTGGAGAGGGAACAAGTGATCCACAAGGTATTTATGCAACAGCATTCAAAAGTTTTATAGAAGAGAATTCTAGAAATAAAATTGAACTTTACAAAGTTGGAAGCCTTGGGGAAGAAACAGACTTAATGGAACAAACAAGAGCTGGATTAATCCAGTTTTTAGGTCAATCAACAGGATATATGGGAGGAACAATTCCAGAAATGGATATCTTTACATTACCATATGTAATGCCTACAGATACTAAACAATTAGACTATTTTTTCAAAAATTCTAAAGTTATTAATGAGATGCTACCATCAATTTTTCATAAACATGGTTTAGAACTATTATCTATCTTCCCTGAAGGTGAGATGGCAATTACTACTTTTGAAGAGTTTCATTCACCAGCAGACTTACAAGGTAAAAAAATGAGAGTTATGCCAGGTTCTCCAATTTTAGTTGAAACATATAAAGCATTTGGTGCTTCACCTCAACCTATGTCATGGGGTGACTTAGTTGGAGCTCTTAAGACTGGTATGGTTGATGGACAAGAAAATCCAACTGTATGGATTGAAGCTTATGGATTAGATGATTTAACTAAAGTATTAACATACACTGGACATGGACACTTTAACGCATCAGTTAGTGCAAATAAAAAATTCTATGATGGTTTATCAAGTAGAGATAAAAAACTTGTTCAAAAAGCAGCCGAATTTGCACATAAAACTATTTTAAGAGAAGCTCAAAAATTAGATGCTTATGGACTAGGAAGAATTATCAGAACTAACCCTACATATAAAATTGTTACATTAACACAAGATGAAAGAAAAGTATTCAAAGAAAAAGCTAAAGCTGTTCAAGAATCTTTTGCATCAAAAAGTGCATCAAACAAAAAAGTGATGGAACAAATGATGAAAGATTTGGCAGCAGCAGAAGCTAATGCTAAATAATCTTTTTAAATTATAGTAGTCCACATTTTGTGGATTTACTATAGTAGATTTCAAATATTTGTAATCTACTATGGTAAAAAAGGAATTAATATGAATGATGATACAAAGAAAAATCCTTTTATAAAAACCTTAGATATGTTAGATAATATTTTAGGTAAATTTGAGGGGCTAATGTTAGCATTAGGTGTTATAGCAATGGCTATAACTACAATAGCTGCTGTTATTTCAAGATTTGTTTTTAATGATGCTTTAACTGTTACAGATGAACTTAATATGATTTTTATTGTCATTGTTACTTTTGCTGGTTTAAGTTATGCTGCTAGGAATGGAAGACATATTAGAATGTCAGCTATATATGATGCAATGCCAACAAAGTTAAGAAAAATTGCAATGATTTGTATCTCTCTTATCACTTCAATATTTATGTTTATATTAGCAAAATACTCATTTGGTTATATCATAGAAGTATATCAAAGTGGAAGAATTCTTCCAGCTTTAGGTATTCCTGTTTTTTATGTTTATTTATGGGTACCAATTGGGTTTACAGTTACAGGACTACAATATTTTTTTACTGTAATAAAAAATTTAAGTGAATCAGATGTATATCTATCAACTTGTACAAAAGATGGATATAGTGATGCAAAAAATGATATAGAAGTGTAAGGAAAAGCTATGCAAAATAATTTCAAACAAATTTTTATCACATTTTTTCTAATTCTATCTTTTTCTATACCAAGCTTTGCAAAAGATATGGTTACTTTATATTTAGATGATGTGATTTTAGATACAAAAACACTTAAACTATCAATTTATGGTTCAGCAGAGTCTGATGACTTTCAATCACACAAATGGAAAAATGTTGATATAGTTGTAACAGATTCAAAATCAAAAACAATAAAATTTGAAGAGGAATCAGATAAAAAAGGTTTTTGGGAAGTTGAAGATATAGACATTACCAACTTAAGTGATGGTAAATTATCTATTGATATAAAAATGTTTGATAATGAAGATAATGTCATAGGCCATCTTTTAAATGAAAATACAATCAAAGACACCAGTTTTAAATTAAGTGAATATTTAAAAGAACACCTTGCAGTTTCTATTTTTTTATTGATGGTTATTCTTCTGCTTTCAGGTTTTCCTATGATGATACCTCTAATAGCTGGAACTACTCTTGGTATTTATCTACTTTTTGATGCAGATTTTTCAAAAATGGAGTTTCTAATTCAACAAATGATGGGAGGAATTCGACCTGCTGCACTTATTGCGGTTCCTATGTTTATCCTCTCAGCTGATATAATGACAAGAGGGAAATCTGCTGAAAAACTTATTGATTTAGTTATGGCATTTGTAAGGCATATAAAAGGTGGATTAGCAGTTAGTACAGCTGGAGCATGTGCAATGTTTGGTGCTGTTTCAGGTTCAACTCAAGCAACTGTAGTTGCAATTGGTTCACCACTTAGGCCAAGATTAAAAAAAGGTGGATATAAAGAATCATTTATTTTAGCGTTAATTGTAAATTCAAGTGATATAGCCTTTTTAATTCCTCCTAGTATTGGGATGATTATTTATGGTATTGTTGCAAAAACCTCTATTCCTGAACTTTTTATTGCAGGTATTGGTCCTGGACTTCTTATTTTAGTTTTATTTTCCATTTATAGTATTATTTATGCATATAGACATAATATTCCAACTGAGCCTAAAGCAACATGGAAAGAAAGAGGTATTGCAGTTTATAGAGCATTGTGGCCATTAGGTTTTCCAGCTATTATAGTAGGTGGAATATTTGGTGGAATATTTAGTCCAACTGAAGCTGCTGCTGTTAGTGTTGCTTATGCAATATTTTTAGAAGGTGTAGTTTTTAAAACAATGACATTAAAAGATCTTTATGCAACTGCAAAATCAACTGGACTAGTAACAGGGGTTGTATTTATCTTAGTTGGTGCAGGAGCTGGTTTTGCATGGGTTTTATCTTTTGCACAAGTACCACAAGAGATATTAAATGCTATTGGTATAACTTCTATGAGTGCTTATGAAGTACTCTTTGTAATCTCAATTGCTTTCTTTGTTGGGTGTATGTTTGTAGACCCAATCGTAGTAATTTTAGTACTTGTTCCAATTTTTGCACCTGTTGTTAATTCGGTTGGTTTAGATCCAGTTTTAGTAGGTACAATTATTACTTTACAAGTAGCCATTGGTTCTGCTACTCCACCTTTTGGATGTGATATCTTTACTGCTATTGCTGTATTTAAAAGACCTTATATTGAGGTAATAAAAGGAACTCCACCTTTTATTATAATACTTTTAAGTGTTTCAGTAGCACTTATATTTATTCCAGAAATTGCTTTATTTTTAAGAGATATAGCTTTTAGAGATGTAAGTGTATTAGATAGTATTCAAAGTATGTTTGGTTTAGCACCAGAAGTTATTGATTAATAAAAAAGGAGATAAGATGTTTAAAAAAATTTTAGTACCAACAGATGGTTCAGAGCAAGCAAACAAGGCTTTAGAACTTGCTTGTGAAATTGCAATAAAAAATGATTCCCAAATAAATATCTTATCTGTATTTAGACACCATAGTTTTATTGAAGGTTCTTTATCAATGTTGCCAAGACAAATAAATGATAAAGCATATAATCTTGAAGATGCATTGGGAGAATATTCAAAAGAGATTGTAGGAGAAGCAAAAGAGATTGCTTTTAATTATGGAATAAAAAAAGAAAATGTAAAAGGGTTTGTTCGTATAGGGCAAATTGCAAAAGAGATATTAGAGTTTGTTGAAGATAAAGATATAGATATTATCATTATTGGGAAACAAGGGAAAGGTGACCTTAGTGGATATTTATTAGGTGGGGTTTCACATAAAGTTGCAGGATTAGCTGATATACCAGTTCTTGTAGTATGATGAAAAAAATAATTACATTAAAAAAGATTTTAAGTATTTATGGTTTTAACCGTATTTATTCAAAAGTAGCTTATTCGTCCAGTTAAACTAGGGGTGATTCTTTATGTCTTACTCCTGTAAAAAGTATGCTTTTTACAAATTGATTAATACTATAAATTTTTACTGGAGAGATTATGAAAAACAGTACAATGAAAGCTATGGTTCTAATGGCCCATGGAGGAATAGAGAATTTAGTTTATAAAGATGTAAATATACCGAAACTAAAAAATGGTGAAGTACTTATAAAAATCACAGCAACTGCAAAAAACAATACAGATAGAAAAGCCAGAGAGGGTTTATATCCAGTTGATGATAATAATAAAAATGAAATCACTTCTTTTAATATGTCAGGGGATAATACCTTTCAGTTTCCTAGAATACAAGGTGCAGATATTGTTGGAACTGTTGTAAAAACAGCCCAAGATGTAGATAAAAATCTAATTGAAAAAAGAGGCTTAGTTGATTTCAATATCTACTTATCAGATAATTTAGATCTAAATTTAACACCAGATTATTATGGTCATGGTGCAGATGGTGGATTTGCAGAATATGTTGCAATACCAGGTGACAACTTCTATCCTATAGAAAATAAAGATTTAGACGATGCTCAATTAGCATCACTAGGAATGTGTTCATATCAAACAGGATTTAGAATGCTAAATGCCTCAAGAGTTAAAGCTGGGGATAAAGTTTTAATAAGTGGTGCAAGTGGTGGTGTAGGAACTGCTTTAATACAAATGTGTAGAGTTTTAGGAGCTATTCCTTATGCAATAAGTTCAAAAGATAAAGAGAAAGAGTTGCTTTCATTAGGTGCACAGAAAGTAATAGATAGGGCAGATTCATCAATTTTATATAAAAATATACTTGAAGCTACAAATGGCGAAAATATTGATGCAGTTATGGACTTAGTTGGTGGAGAGTTTACAAATATTTTCATTGATACTATGCTAGTTGATATGAAAAAAAGAGATGATTATCCAAGACTTAGTATAGCTGGAGCTAGTTCATACAATATAACTGAAATCTTATGGTCAAAAATATACCTTTATCAAGTTGAAATACATGGAGTATCCCATGGGACTAAAAATGAAGCAAATCAATTAATGCAATGGATAAAAGAGGGAAAATTAAAACCTATTTTACACGCAACATTTAAATTATCACAACTTCATGAAGCAGAAAAATATTTTGTATCAAGAGGAAAAGGGTATTTAGGGAAAATAGTTATTGTTCCTGATTCTCAATGGGAAGAGCATGGTAAAAAATACTCTTTGAAGGTTAAATCATGACCAAGCCACATGAAATAGGATTGATAGATACCCATGCAGGAGGAGATGTAAGTAGAATTGTCTTTACAGGGATCAAAGAATTACCAGGAGAAAGTGTTCGAGAACAAATGTTATATTTGCAAAAACATGCCGATGATTTAAGAAAAACACTTCTTTTTGAACCTTATGGAATTCCAGAGATGTCAATAGATTTAATTGTTCCAGCAAAAAATAAAGAAGCAGTTGCTGGATATATTATTATGGAAGTTATGGGATATCCAATATATTCTGGCTCAAATACAATGTGTACTGCAACAGCAGTTATAGAAAATGGTCTTGTAGAAAAAAAAGATGGTATTTTAAACTTTAAATTAGAAGCCCCTGCTGGATTAGTTGATATTGAAGCAAGAGTTGAAAATGGAATAGTTGAATCTATAACTTGCGAAGGACTTCCAAGTTATATTCACAAATATAAAGAAAAAATCATAATAAAAGAGTTAGGGGAAATTACATACTCAATTGCATATAGTGGAGGTTTTTATATTTTAGTTGAAGCGAAAGATTTAGGATTTCAACTAAGTATTGATGAAGAAAAAAAATTAAGTGATACTGCTTATTTAATAGTTGAAGCCGTAAGAAAAAAAGAATCATTAAAACATTATGCTTTAGGAGATGTTGGACCTGTTCCTTTTTTACACTATATGGGTGAAGTAACAAAGAAAGAGGAAGGTTTATATAGCTCAAGGTCTGCAACATATGTACACCCAGGTGTCATTTGCAGAAGTACCACAGGGACTGGTACTTCTGCTAGATTAGCATACTTAGAATATGAAAATAAAATTAAGCCAGGTGATAGTTTAGAAACTGTAAGTTTAAGAGAAACAAAATTTATTGGAACCTTTGATTGCATTGAAAGGTGTGAAGGTTACAAGGTGATAAAAAATAGAACAACAGGTAAAAGTTATATAATTGCTAAATCTCAAATTTTAGTCAATTTTGACGATACTCTAACACAATATAATGGTTTAACAAAAATAATTAAAAATTTATAAAAGGAATAAATATGTATAAAAATTTTGATGAAGTAGTAGAATTTGCAACTAATTTTAGACATAAATTACATGAAAATCCTGAATTAACATGGCAGGAAAATGATACAGCAAAAGCGATAAGAGAGATTTTGAAGATGCATAATATTGAATATAAAACTTATGCAGGAACTGGAACAGTAGGAGTTTTAGCACAAGATAAAGAAGGACCTCATATAGCATTAAGAGGAGATATTGATGCTCTTCCATTAGAAGAAAAAACTGATGTAGCATATAAATCAACTAAACCTCAATGTATGCATGCTTGTGGACATGATGGACATACAGCAACTCTTATTGCAGCAGCTATTTGGTTAAAACAAAATGAAGATAAATTACCAAATCCAATCTCACTTGTTTTTCAACCAGCAGAAGAAGGTGGACATGGAGCTAAAAAAATGATTGAGGAAGGTTGTTTAAAAGGTGTTGATATGATATTTGGTTGGCACAATTGGCCAGCAATAAAATTTGGGCAAGCTGTATGCCCTGATGGTACTGTAATGGCAGGGAATGGAACATTTCATATTACCTTAAAAGGTCAAGGGGGACACTCTTCTCAACCTGAAATTTGTCGTGATCCTGTTTTAGCAGCATCTGCTGTAACAATGGCTTTACAACAAATAGTTGCCAGACAAGTTGCACCTCAAGATACAGCTGTAGTTTCTGTTACATCTATTGATGCAAAAAGTGAAGTAACTGTAATACCTGATATTGCAAAAGTTGAAGGTAGTATTAGAGTACCAAATAAAGAGATAAAGGAAAAAGTATTTAAACAAATTAAACAAATCACTGAAAGTGTAGCTACTGGATATAATGTTGATGTTGATGTTGAGTTAAGAGATAGATACAATGCAACAATAAACCATGAAGATGAAGCTGCAAAAGTAAGAAAAGTATTAAGTGAAACTCTAGGGGAAAATTGGAAAAGTGATATTGCTACTCCAATTATGGCAAGTGAAGATTTTAGTTATTATCTTAACACTATTCCAGGAGCTTTTGCACTTATTGGAAGTGATGATGGAGAAGAGAAACATCAAAAAGCTTGTCACAATGTCTATTATGACTTTAATGATAAGCTGATAAAACCAGTAAGTATTTCATTAATGAAACTTGCTAATTTTGATTTCTAATTAAAAGAAACAATTATGGTATCGGCATCAATTGCTTTTTTAGGCATTCTGGCAATCATTTTTAATGCTGTTGGAATGGCTATTAAAGATTTAATTAAAACAAAAATATTATTAGGAACTTCAGTACTATTAATAATCCCTGATTTATATAATAGTGGGGGAATGCATGGAGTTTTCCAATCAGCTATTATTGCTATAATGTATTATATCGGGGCTTTAGAATATAAAAAACTAGAAAAAGCAATACTTTATTCTATACCATTTTTTTCTATTTTTCTTTTACTTGGACTAAAAGAGTATGAAGGCTTATTATTAGTAATTGCATCTATTACTACACCACTAGCTACAATTTCTAAAGATTCTTTAAAGATGAAATTATTACTTTTGGCTTCTACTCTATCTTGGGGGACATATGCCTTACTAGTAGAAGCTTGGTTTGCTTTTCTTTTTGATGCTTTAGGAATGATAGCACTAATATACTTTTTTGGACAATATAAAAGAGAAAAAAAAGCAAAAGAGATGTTAGAAAAAACTAAAGATTTTTTTCAAACTGATAATTAGTTTAAACTAAAGTATAACCCTCTTGGGGTACATTTTTTATAATATTTACAGGCAACTTCGCTCTTAATTCTTTAATAAAAGATTTTAGAGCGTGAGTTGTCATCTCTTTATCTATCCAAAGTTCATTTTCAATTTCATAATATGAAAGAATTGCACCTTTTTTTTGATATAAAAGATATAAAAACTCTTTTTCCCTTTTTCTTAATATAATTATCTCATTTTCTTTAAAAATCAATTCTCGTTTTTTCAAATCTAAACTTAATTGATCTGATAATTTTATTAAACTATTTTTAGCAAAAAGCTTTATAAGTGCATCATTTAATTTTTTTGCATTTAATGGTTTTAGAATATAATGACTTATATTTAAGTTTATTAATTCCATTAGATACTCTTCATTTGAATAAGCTGTAAGCATTATTATAATTGTATTAAAATCATCTTGTCTGATTTTTTTTACAAGTTCAACCCCGTCACAGTTTTTCATTTGTATATCGGATAATATTATCTTTGGTTTATAATCTTGATATATTTCATAAGCTTCATAACCATCTTTTGCTTCGTAAACCTCATCAAAATAGTACTTCAGGGTATCAACTATAACTTTTCTAATCCCCGGTTCATCCTCTACACATAAAATTGATAATTGTTTTAATTCTTCTAATAACTCTTTTTCCATACCCTACCCTACTAATACTATTCTGAAAACTGCACCATCTTTATCATTATAAACACTAAGTTCTCCACCCATATTTCTTTCTATAATCAATTTAGAGATATAAAGTCCTAATCCTGTTCCTTTTGAAGAAGATTTAGTACTGAAATATGGATCAAATATCTCTTCAAAATTTTCCTCTTTAATACCACCTGCATTATCTTTTACTTCAATAATACTATTAAAACCTTTTTTATCTATCAAAACTTCAATTTTTGGATTATTTATATTATTTTCAATTAATACATCTTTTGCATTTGTTAATAGATTTAATATAACTTGTGAAAATTCTGTTGGATATCCAAAAATCTCTCTATCTTTTTTTACATTTATATTATATTTTATACCATTTTCTTCCAAAGTAGCATCAATAAGGTTTATAGCTTTTTGACAAGAATCAAATAAAAAGAAATTTTCTTTCTTTTTATCTGGCTTATAAAAGTTTCTAAAATCATCAATTGTTTTAGACATAAACTCTATCATATTATCACTCTTTTCAATTGAGTTTAAAATATGTTCTTCATTTACTTTTTTAAATCTTGTAGCTGTTTCTAACTCCATTAAAATACCTGAAAGTTCTGTTAAAGGTTGTCTCCATTGATGAGCAATCATACTTATCATTGAGCCCATTCTAGCAAGTTTTGATTGTTGTAAAATCGCTTTATCTTTTTGTTTTGCTTCTTCAATACCTTGTTTAACTTTTAAAGCCAAATTTTTATTTAAATTTTGTAGTTTCTTCTCTTTTGTTTCAACTTGTTTTTTATATTTTTTTATTGTTTCATTAATAATTGAAGTCATTAAAAGAGTAAATAAAGCCATAAAAACAAGTATCGTAATTGTCAAAACTTCAACAAACTCTATAAACTTCTGTTTCTCTTCTTCATACTCTTTTATTCTTTTTTTCTTTACAACAGAAAAAGTTTCAGCAGAATTGCTTTTTAAATATAAAATTTTATACTCTTTTAACTCTTTTTCAAAACCTTCATCACTTATTTTCATATAGTAAGAGATACTAAAAAAGGCTATAAATATAATACTTAAAAAAGGTATCATAATTACAAAAAAAGGGATTCCCTCTTTATTAAACATATTAAATCTTTTTTTTATTTATAATATCAAATTTTTATATATAAAAAGTGTAAGCTTTTTGCTTACACTTTATTTGTTTGACCTTATATCATTAATATTATCAACAATCTCTTTCCAAATATTCTTATCGATTTTAAACTCACTATAATCGTTATATCTAAGAACAGGGTTTTTCCCCTCTTTTAATTGTCTGTCATAACCTCTAATAAGTCTAAGTACAGGTTTATATAATAATGCAATTGCTATCATATTTATAACAGCTAATAGTCCCATTGATAAATCAGCAAAAGAGAAAATAGAACCTAAATCTTGCATTGAACCCCAAATAATCAAACCTACAACAAATAGTCTAAATAGAGTAAATAAAACTTTATTCCCTTTACTAAAAAAGTTAAGACTATTCTCTGCTAAATAGTAATTATATAATATAGAAGAGAATCCAAAAAGTAATAATGCAATAGTTACAAAATATCCACCCAATGGACCTATGTGTTCAATTAATGCATTTTGAGTTAAAAGAACTCCATCCACACCACTAGCACCTGGAGTATAAACCCCTGATAAAAGGATAATAAATGCCGTACAAGAACAAAGTATAATTGTATCAATAAAAACAGAGAATGATTGAACAATACCTTGTTGAACAGGGTGTGCTACATAAGCAACTGCTGCAACATTTGGAGCAGAACCAAGTCCTGCTTCATTTGAGAACATTCCTCTTTTTGCACCTTGTAAAATAACTGCACCTAGTCCCCCACCAATAGCTGAACTTGGGTTGAAAGCTTCTGATACAATCATTGAAATAAGTGTAGGAATTTCTGATATATTTAATGCTATAACAACTATTGCAATAAGTAAATAACCTACTGCCATAATAGGAACAATAACTTCAGAAATTTTCGTAATTCTTTTGATACCACCAAATACTGCAAAAGCAAAAAGAATTGTTAAAGCAATACCTGTAATCCAAGTTGGAATATCAAATGAAGATTGAAATGAAGTTGTGATAATAAATGATTGTGTTGCATTAAAGGCAAAACCAAATGTTATCATTAGAAGAATTGATATAATAACTCCAAGCCATCTTTGTCCCAAAGCTTTTGTTACATAATAAGCTGGTCCACCTCTATATACACAAGAATCTTCACCATCTTTTTCTTTATATAATTGTGCCAATGAACACTCAAAGAAACTTGTACTCATACCAATAAGTCCAATTATCCACATCCAGAAAACTGCTCCTGGACCACCAAGTGTTATTGCAACAGCTACACCTGCAATATTTCCACCACCAACACGTCCAGCAACACTTAGCATTAAAGCTTGAAATGAACTAATATGTCCTTGTTTATCATGTACTGTATCTCTTAAAATGTTAAACATCTTAAAGAAATATCTAAACTGTACAAACCTAGAACTAATCGTAAAAAATATACCAAGAGCTGGTAATAAATAGATTAGAATATTACCCCAAATAAGGTTATTCAAAAAATCGTTAATCTCTGCTAACATAATTTTCTCCTTTTATTTAAAAGAAGTTTATCATCCAAAAGAGGGTTAAAAGTGTGAAATCTATATATAATATTACTATTTTTTCTTGTTTCTTATATTAGTTATGGTTTCTCCACCTATGGCATAATTATCCATTGGCACTTCATCAATAGTAACTACACAAGTTTTCTCTCCTCTATTAAATATCTTTACAAAAGCCTCTGTTAATTCTTTTGCTAAAAGCTCTTTTTGTTCTTTTGTAGCTCCACCATCTTCATGGGTCATTTTTACATTTATGATTGGCATCTCTTTCCTTATATGATTTTTTGATTTTGTGTAGCTATATTTTTTGCAATAAAAAGTAATATAACTCCTAAAAAAACAATTGAAGCAGTTACATATAAAGACTGACTGTAACTACTATAAAGTTCAACTAATTTTACACTATATAAAGGAGCAACAACTTGACCAATTCCATATGCTGTAGTTAAAGCCCCCATTAATATAACTGGATTATTACCAGCAAGTTTTCCACCTAAATTCATAAATAAAGCAACTAAACCTACAAAAGTTCCCCCATATAAAACTCCACTAAATAGATTTAAATAAACATTTGTAGTAAGTGCAGAGATTAAGATACCTACAATTTGAACAAGCATTGCTATTATGATTATATTTACACTTCCAAATTTATGGGCTAAAGTCATCCATATTATACAAGAGGGAATTCCAGCAAGACCAACTAGGGTCCAAGTAAAACTTCCATATCCTTCTAAGCCCTCTAAAGAGTTGATTATATCAGGTAAAAAAGTTGCCTGAACCACAAATCCTACACCTTCTGTAAAATATGCAATTATTAGAAGAATAACAAAAGGGGAAAACAATGCAAAATCAAATTTGTGTTTTACAACATTTTGTTTTATTTCTTTATCAAAAGATAAGATATACATAGAATAAATTGCAGCAAAAAGACCAAATATTGATAAAACTATCCAAGCACCTTTCCAATCATCTTGAAAAGTAAAAAAGGCTCTTGTAATTAAATCGGTAACTAAAATAGAAAAACCTATTCCACTAAAATGTATCCCCATTGCTTTTGTTTTATTATCCATTTTAAGTTTAGTCATAACTATTGCCGAACCAACAACTAAAGCCATTGCTGAACCAAAACCAGCAACTATCCTTGAGATACCCCAAATAATATCATTATCACTAACACCTAATACAAAAGATGAAACAATACACAAAACCATCCCTATTCTAAAATACTTTACTTTTGTGTTAATATCTTTTATTAATGTAGCAAAAATTGATCCACTTAAATAACCTGCATAGTTTATTGAGGCTAAAACTCCTGCAAAAGTTACTGTTAAATAGTTATCTAACATAGGTGGGAGTAATGATGTAAATACAAATCTTGCCACACCTAAACCAACAACTATTGATAATATACCAGCTAATATAATAGCCATATTGCTATTTCTATCTAATAAGCTCATAATATCTTTCCCTTTTTTTCACTTTTATGTATAATATCACTTAAGATGATGGAAAGTCAAATATAAAATCATGATATATGATATAAGGAAAAGTGATATGGATTCAAATTTATTAAAGATTTTTGTAGTGGTTGCCGATAAAAAAAGTATATCCCTTGCTGCACAAAATTTAGGTTTTGCACAATCTAATGTGACTTCAAGAATAAAACAACTTGAAAAAAATATTGGACATACCCTTTTTCATAGAATCCCCAAAGGGGTTAAACTAACAGTTGAGGGGGAGAAACTATATCCCCATGCAAAAGAGATTATAAAAAAAATAGAAAATACCATTTTAGAGATGAAAACCTTAGAGGAACAACCCTTACTAAGAATTGGTTCTACTGAATCAAATGCAGCAACAAGAATCTCCTCTTTTTTAGTAAAACTTCATAAAGATTTTCCAAACATGGAGTTAGAACTTATAACAGGAACAACAGATACAATAACTAAAAAATTGTTAGATTTTGAATTAGATATTGCATTTATTAGTGATATTCCAAAAAATACTGAACTTCATGTGCTAAATATATTTAAAGAAAAAATTGTATTACTAGAACCCAAAATAGGTAATATCCCTAATGTAATACTTACTTTTAAAAAAGGTTGTGCATATAATGAATATCTACATAAACACTATTCTGAAAATGGGATATGTTCACATAGAAACTTTGAGTTTGGAAGTTTAGAAACTATATTAAGTTGTGTGGAAGCAGGAATGGGAAGAACCTTATTACCTATTACAGTAATAGAAAAACTAGGGTTTAAAAATAAACTTAAGATAATTGAGATAGATGAGTTAAATGATATTCCAACTACATTGGTTTGCAGAAAGGATTGTATGCCCAAAATTGCACCTTATTTAGAAAAATTTAATATTTAATAATTTAGCTAAAGAGTATTATTTATATTTTAGAAATAATACTATTATAATACATTTTAGAGTTATAATATACAAACATATTTAAGAGGTTCGTTATGAAAAATTTATTTAATAACTTTAATAGCGTATTTAATAACTTTAATGAAACAATAGGTTATTTAGTTTTCAAAAAAATATTTTTAGGTTACCTTACAATAGTTATAATCATCTCTATATATCAAGGTATCGTTGAGATTAAAGAATCTCAAAAAATACTTCAAAAAAGTCTTAAATCTATAGAAACTCTATTTTCAGATCAAATTAGAAGTGCAGTTATGACAAAAGATGATATACAAATAAACAAAACATTAAATATAATATCTAAAGAAGAGATAATAAGTGGTATCTTACTAGTAACAAAAGATAAAAAAATATATTTTCCAGTTGATAGAAGATATTATAGTAAAGAAAAATATCAAGCATATAAATTTAGAATTTATGATAGCCCATATTTTAAAACAAATTTTGTAGCTGACGTAGAATTTTATATAGAAAAATCTATTCATCAAGACAGAGTATTAACACAATTAACTAGAATTGGTACTTATTTTATAATATTTACTTTTCTATTTTGGATTTTAATTGTATTTTATACAAATAAATATCTAACTATACCTTTAAAAAAATTAATTGATGGGATTAGAGAGTTTGAGGAACATGATGAGGAAAAGAGTCATATAAAACTTCAATTAAACAATTTAAGAGAATTAACAATATTAGCAGATGCTTTCAATAAAATGTCTGGTAAGATTAGTGAAGATATTATCAACTTAAAACAGTTAACCATGATTCAAAATCTTCAAAAAAAGGCTCTTGAAGATGCAAATAGAGCCAAAGATGATTTTTTGGCAAATATGAGTCATGAATTAAAAACTCCATTAAATTCTATTAATTTAATTAGTTCAATAATGATGAAAAATAAAAACAATAAATTTGATGAAAAAGATGTTAAAAATTTTCAAATAATAAACAACTGTGGTAACGACTTACTATTTCTAATAAATGATGTTTTAGATATTTCAAAACTAGAAGCAGGAAAACTTGAACTTTATTATGAAACTTTAAATGCTAAAAGATTAATGTATGAAATAAAAGATATGTTCGAACCTCAAGTTTTAGAAAAAAATCTAAACTTTGTGTTTAATTTTGATAAAAATATAGAATTTATATATAGTGATAAACAAAGAATAAAACAAATAGTGAAAAATCTTCTAAGTAATTCGTTAAAATTTGTTCATGAAGGTGAGATTAGATTTTTAGTTGAAGATGAATCTGATTTTATAAAAATAACTATAAGTGATGATGGGATTGGTATTGAAAATGAGAAATTAAATACTATTTTTGATAGGTTTAAACAAGTAGATGGAAGTACTACTAGAAAATATGGTGGTACAGGTTTAGGACTTGCCATTTGTAAAGATTTAGTTGGACTGTTTAAAGGTGAAATTAAAATAGAAAGTGAAATTGATATAGGTACTACAGTAACTGTATTAATTCCTAAAAATCTTGATAAAGTAAATAAAGAAACAGCTTGTGAAATTGAAGAAAAAAAAGTTGCAGAAAAAAAGAAAATCAATGAAGTTAAAGACTTTTTATTTGATAAAGAGGAAGAAAAAATAGAAAAAGAGGAAAAAAAGAATATTTTGATTTTAAATAACAATCCAATCAATTATATGCAACTAATAATTGAATTAAATAAAAAATATAAAGTAAAACAAGATTCAAATATAAAAGATTTTATCTCTAAAATAGAAAAAGAAAACTTTGATCTGTTAATTATTGATATGGATTGTTTGACAAAAGAACAATTAAATACTTATATTTTACATAAAAATAAAAAGGCGATTTTGGTTAATGATGAAGAGATAGAAGGATTTGAAACGATAAATAAACCATTTGATAAAAATCAAATGGTTAACTTAGTAGAAAAAAACATCCTTTAAGTTTTTAGTGTTGTTTCAAAACCTTGTTTTGGATTTCTTGGAACAAGAAAAGATAAAAGAAATGATAAAACAGCAATTGAAGCACCTATTATAAAAACTAAAGAGTTTGAGTATAGCCATAACATACCTAAAACAAAAGGTAAAAATACTGCTGCAATATGATTTATAGTAAAGGATACAGCACTAGCACTTGCAATATCTTTTGGGTCTGCTATTTTTTGAAAATATGTTTTAAGTGCAATTGCCATAGAAAACAGTAAATGATCAATAATATACAATATAAAAGCTATATATTCATTGTTTACAAAAGCATATGATATAAAAATTATTATCAATCCTAAATATTCTATATTTAAAGTTGTTCTTTCACCAAACTTTGAAATAAATCTTCCAATAGCAGGTGCAAAATACATATTTAAAATAGCATTTACAAACATAAGTGCTACCATATTATGAATATCTACTCCAAACTTTTCTACAAGTAAAAATGCAGCAAAGACAATAAAAATTTGTCTTCTAGCCCCTGCAAAAAGAGTTAAAATATAAAATAGCCAATACTCTTTTTTAAGTACAATTTTTTTCTCTTGCACTACATCATCTTTAAAATGTTCAAAGAAAATCCAAATTAAAATACCAATAACAAAAGTTATTCCACCAAAAAATAGATATACATATTTATACTCTACAGAATAATATTTCATCATTATATAAATTAAAACAAAAACTATTAAAGAGGTAAAAGATTTTGCAGCAGTAATTTTTCCTAATATTATTGGTGCTTTTTCTTTACTTAACCATTGTAAGGATAAGGATTGATTTAATGTTTCTAAATAATGAAAACCTACAGACATTATGACTGTTGTTATATAAAGACCTAAAGCATTTGGGAAAAATCCTGTTAATAAAACTCCTAGTCCCAACAATATCATTGAGATATATGCCAATCTTTGTTGTGCTATAAACATAATAGCAATTACAACTGTAAAAGCTAAAAAACCTGGTATCTCCCTTAGACTTTGTAATATACCAATTTGACTTCCATCAAAAGAAGCAGATTCAATTACAAAGTTATTAAGTAAACTCATCCATGCTGAAAAAGAGAAAACCATCGATATCGTCATAATATATAATAAGGCTTCTCTTGATTTAAATATTTTATTCATATAGTTCCAATCCAATTTAAATAAAAACTGATAAAATTGCTTTTAAAGCTAAAATAGATAAAAATATTTTTAAAAATATTAAAAACTTCTTTCCATTGATTTTATCTCTCAATTTTGTTCCCATATAGCTTCCTGAAATTGCTCCAATTATCATAGCAATTAAAATTCCAAGATAATCAAAAAAAACAAATCCAAAAAACATAAAAGCAAAAACTTTTAATAAGTGTGTAATAGACATCAATGCAGCTGCAGTTGCAACAACAGTATCTTTATCATTATAATCTTTAATCAAAAGAGCTGTTGCTATTGGACCAGTTGCTCCAACAACAATAGATAAACCTGTTTGAAAAAAACCTATTAGAATATAACTTTCATATTTTTTAATTTTCTCATTAAATTTATTACTCCACAAAGAGAATAGAATATAAAAACCAATAAATAAAGGAACATACTCTAAAGAAATAAAATACAAAATACCTGCAAAAACAGAGATACCAATCAATGAACCAAATAAAAACTTTGGAATAACCTCTAGTTTTATATCTTTATACCCAAAATAAGCTCTACTTAAATTACTTGATAATTGAGTTAAACCATGAACAGGAACCAAAGCATTAATAGGTAAAAAAGATGGAAGAACTGCTATTAAAATCATTCCTCCACCAAGTCCAATTACACCTGCAACAGTTGAAGTAAAAAAAGTTATTAGACCTAATAAAATTTCATCTGCCATTTAATATCTTTATAATAAATTTACCGTAAAATAGCAAATTTAGACTTAATAATGAGGAAAGATATGGATATATTCCAACTTATAGGCTTTTTAGGTATGGTTTTTGTTGTTGTAGCTTACTTTTTGTTACAAACTGAAAAGAAAAAAATAACTTCTTGGACTTATCAAGTATTAAACCTAATTGGTGCAATATTACTTTTAATTTCACTTTTTGTACATTTTAATTTAGGTTCTTTTATAATAGAAATATTTTGGATAATAATAACAATTCTAGGAATGTATAAAAATTTAAAAGGAAATAGAAAATGAAAATATATATTTTTGTTTTATCATTTTTTATATTTTATTTATCTTCATATGCTTATGAAAATGGAAAAATTGATACCCATGGAGGGAAAGGTGATCCATTAGTAAAGTCCGGTAGCTTCTTAGATAAAATTGGACTTTTAAATAATAGTTCAAAAAAAGATAAAAAAATTGAAAAAAATGATAAAAAATTTATTGAAATTGATAAAATAGAAAAAATAAAAAAAGAGGAAAAAAAGAATAATGACTAAATACAAATTTGTTTCATGGAATGTTAATGGTATACGAGCTGTAGATAAAAAAGATGCTTTAAAATGGGTTGATAATGCAAATATTGACATTCTAGGGGTTCAAGAAACAAAATCTACAAAAGAGCAAATACCAGATTCTATATTTGAAAAAAACTATGAAACGGTATTCGCTTCACAATCAGCTATAAAAGGTAGAAGTGGAACAGCTGTATTTACAGATATTACTCCTAATTTTCAATCAACTTGTCCTAGTGTAGATATACTTGACGAAGGTAGAATAAATGAATTACACTTTGCTTTAGAAGATAAAGAGATTGCATTTTTCAATGTATATTTTCCTAATGGTCAATCAAAAGAGGAAAGATTAGTTTATAAAATGGAGTTTTATGATAGATTTTTAGATTATTGTGAAAATCTAAAAAAAGAGGGAAAATCTATTATTGTTTGTGGAGATGTAAATACAGCTCATAAAGAAATAGATTTAGCCAGACCAAAAGCAAATGAAAAAACTTCTGGCTTTTTGCCGATGGAAAGAGAATGGATTTCAAAATTTTTATCTTATGGTTATATTGATACTTTTAGACATATAAATGGTGATTTAAAAGATAATTATAGCTGGTGGAGTTATAGAGCAAATGCTAGAGCAAATAATGTTGGCTGGAGAATTGACTACTTCTATGTAAGTGAAGATTTAAAAAATAATATTTCTAATGCATATATTATGTCAGAAATAATGGGAAGTGACCACTGTCCTATAGCACTTGAACTAGAATTTTAACAAAACAATAATTTATTTATATCATGATATAATCTTTTTATAAAAAATAAATTTATAAAAAGATTACTATGCAAACACAAAGCTACTTTTATGAAGAGAATAATTGGAATGCTCCTTTTGATGAATCATTAGATAGTGAAAACACTCTGATTATATGTTTTGGATCAACAAGATTTGAAGATATAAAAGATGGCTTTGAAAACTTAATATCCACATATAAAAAATCTAAAATTATTGGTTGTTCAACTGCAGGTGAAATATATGATGACTTGGTATATGAATCAAGTCTAAGTGTAGTTATAATGAAATTTGAAAAATCAATTATAAAAATTTGCTCAGAAAAGTGTATCAATTCAGAAAATTCATTTGAAGTTGGTGAAAAAATCTGTAATAATCTTTTTAATGAAGAACTAAAATCGATTTTTGTTTTATCTGATGGTCTAAATATAAATGGTTCGCAACTAACAAAAGGTTTTAATAAAGTTTCTAAAAATACGATAATCACTGGTGGTTTAGCAGGAGATGGAGCAGACTTTAAAAAAACTTGGGTTTTAGTAGATAATAAACCTGTTTCAAACTATATAACAGCTGTAGGACTGTATGGAGATAATATTCATACTGCATATGCAAATGGTGGTGGATGGAAAAAATTTGGTATTGATAGAATGGTTACAGAAGCTAAAAATAATATATTATATAAATTAGATTATGAACCAGCACTTCAAGTTTATAAAAAATATCTTGGTGATAAATCAGAGAATCTTCCAGCTTCTGGACTTTTATATCCATTAATGATAAAAGAAGAAGGGTATAAAGAATCAAAAGTTAGAACAATTTTAGGTATAAATAAACAGGAACAATCTATAACTTTTGCTGGAGATATTCCAAATGGAAGTGAAGTAATGTTTATGAAAGCAACTTTTGATGAACTAGCACAAGGTGCAAAAGAGGCAGGAGATAAACTACAAAGATTTGACTATAAAAACAAAAATGCTACTTGTATAGTTGTAAGTTGTATAGGTAGAAAATTGATTATGGGACAAAAAATAGAAGAGGAACTAGAGGCCATAAAAGATATTTTAGATAATAAAATTAATCTAATAGGATATTACTCATATGGTGAAATATCTCCATTAAATGATGGTACTTGTGATCTTCATAATCAAACAGTAACATTAACCCTATTTTGGGAAACATAAATTATGAATGTAGAAAACAAAGTATTAGCAAGACAATTAAAAAAATTACGAATTGATAATTATGAAAACCTAAATGAAAAAAAATTTGAAAAACTTTTAAATTTAATAGCCAATGAATATGACAATGCAGACTCAAATATATACAGATTAGAACGTGCTCTTGAAATCTCAACTAGTGAATTAAGAAAATTTAATGACTCTTTAGAAGAAAGAATCGAAACTGAAGTTGAAAAAAATAGAGAAAAAGATAAACAGCTATTTATACAATCTAGATATGCAGGTATGGGAGAGATGATTGGAAACATTGCCCATCAATGGAGACAACCACTTAGTGCTATTAGTACAGTTTCAAGTGGTATGCTACTAGAGTTAGAATTAAACATGTGTGAGAGAAAAGATATTGAAAAATCTTTTGAAAAAATACTTGAATTTACAAAGTTTTTAACACAAACTATAGAGGACTTTAGAAGTTATTTAAAAAAAGACAAAGAAAAAGTTGAATTTGATATTTTAGATATTTTTATAAAAAGTTTAAATATTGTTGAGAGTACTTATAAAAACAATAACATCTATATTAACATAAAAAAAGATGGACATTTTTCAAAAAAAAGTTTTGGTTTTGCAAATGAATTAATACAAGTTTTTCTTAATATACTTAATAATGCTAAAGATGCTTTACTGGAAAGTGAAGTAGAAGATAAAAAAGTTTTTATAGATATAGTTGAAGAAGATAAGTTTAACACTATCAGCATAATTGATAATGCTGGAGGAATAGACGAAGATATTATTGAAAAAATTTTTGATCCATACTTTACAACTAAACATAAAGGTCAAGGTACAGGTATTGGACTTTATATGAGTAAAGATATAGTTGAGAAAAATATGCAAGGAAAACTTAGTGTATCAAATATAGATAAAGAACTTGAAGGCTTTAGATATAAAGGTGCATGTTTTAATATCTCTATTCCAAAATCTAATACTCCAAATTAATTCTTTTTTATTATAATATAAAACTAAAATTAAAAAACTATATTTGATGTATTTAATAAAATATTTGAAATAAATCTAATAAAATTAATTTTTTTATTTAAGTAAACTTTATAATTTAATTGATTTATCACTCAATAATTACAAATTTATACCCATATAATCCATTTTCTTAAACTAAATTGAACTTTTATATTTAGAAAATTTTTTTCATCTAATTTAATTTTCGTTTAATAAAAATTATCCTATGATTTAAATTATCTATTTTATAAAAGGAGAAGATATGAAAAAGATTAGTTTAGCGTTAGCTACAATTATGTTTACGGGGGTAAGTGCATTTGCAATGTCTGATGCTGCATTAATTAAAAAAGCAAAAGATGCAGGATTAAAATCAATTCCACAATCTCAACTTGAGATTTTAAAACTTGTTGATAATCCAAAAAATCCAATTACTGATGCAAAAGTTGAACTTGGTAAAAAATTATATTTTGATCCAAGATTATCAAAATCAGGAATTATTTCATGTAATACCTGTCACAATTTAGCTATGGGTGGTGTTGATGGTGTTGGTGCTGCAGTGGGTCATAAATGGACTCCAAATCCAGCTCACCTAAATTCACCAACTGTATATAATTCAGTATTGAACAAAGCACAATTCTGGGATGGTAGAGACCCACACTTAGAAGCTCAAGCGCAAGGTCCAGTACAAGCTGGTCCAGAAATGGCTGCACCTAAAAACTTAGTTGTGCAAAGAATCACTTCTATGCCTGGATATGTTACTGAATTTAAAAAAACATATGGAGATGATGTAAAGATTACATTTGAATTAATTACTGATACTATTGCTGTATTTGAAAGAACTTTAATTACACCATCAAGATATGATGCATTCTTGGATGGACACTTAAAAGCATTAAATGATGCTGAAAAAGAGGGATTAAAAGTATTTATCGATAAAGGTTGTGCAAGCTGTCACAACGACATTGGTTTAGGTGGTACTATGATGCCATTTGATGCTTCTAAATATGACTTAAATGTTGGTGGATTTACTGGAACAAAAGATGGTATGGTTAAAACTCCAACACTTAGAAATATTGAAGAAACTGCTCCATATTTCCATAATGGTAATGTTTGGTCATTAAATCAAGCTGTTAAATTAATGGGAGATATCCAATTAGGTATGAAAATTTCTGATGCAGATGCAAATAAAATTTCTACTTTCTTAAAATCATTAACTGGTGAAAAACCTGAGATTAAATATCCTCAGTTACCTGTAATTACAGAAAAAACTCCAAAACCAGATATGAACTAAAAACTTTAGGGACTTTCCCTAAAGTTTAACCTTCACCTTTTTTCATTTTTTTATCTATTAAATATGTGTATGAAGTCTTTACAGCTAAATATCTAACTAAAAGTAAAAATAAAATTACCCCTGAAATAACTAAAAGATTATGATTTAAACTACTAGCAAATAAATCATCAAATGATTCTATATTTTCATTATTGATTTTTACTAAATTTACAATCAATTCTCTTAAAGCTAAAATAATAAAAGCATCTACTAAAGATGAGATTATCACTCTTTGCTCTCTAACATAATTTACTACTGTTCTTACAATTTCTAAAAAAATGATAAAATATAACATATATATAATAGCTTCCATCAATTTATTCATCGAAAGTGCTACTAAAAATAAAATTGTAGCTACTATAAATTCTATATAAAATCTATCTTTAAAAAATTTTAATGGTTCCATTCTTTACCTTATATAATTGTTGCTTTAATATTCAACCAACTAGAAGGAATAGAAGCAAGTGTTTTATTTTTTTGTGCCATAAAAATCACTGAGGCAATCATAGCTCTTGAGCTACTATCTCCCCCTGCTTTTGCATTTGCAATTAACATCTCTTTTAAATTTGTATATTTACATAAAAGATGAATAACTCCTTGAAAACCACCTTCAATGTCACAAGCTGGACCAAAATCTCTAATTGACTTAAAAGTATCATCTGTCTTTGAAGCAATTCCACTATAGATATATGCTTGAATTTTTGTATTAAACTGCTCTTTTAATAATAAAATTGATTCTTCTATCCCTTTACCATCTAATACTTCAAGTAATAGTTTTGCAAAATACTTTGAAGTATTTATAGCTTCTAAAGAATTATGAGTTGCTTTTACAAAATCTTCAACATTTTTTAAAAACTCCTCCTTTGTATTTGAAACTAACAATAATGGAGTAATTCTTCCAACAACAGATAAGTCTGTTGATTCTGAACCTGTGGGGATAATACTATTTTCAATATTTTCTACAGTTTTTCTAGTTGCTGAATCAATATAACCATTATATATATCTACTTTAGTTTTCCAATATTTAATATATTCATCAATTTCAAAACTATCTTTATTTTGTATAAATTGATATAGCCATAATAGTTGATCTCCATAATGAGTAAATTCTCCTGCAAGTTTTCCCTTATGCCAAACTGATTTGGCATTGTTTAATTCTTCCCAATTGATATCTAACTCTTCTAATTGTTTTTCATCATAAACCCAATGTGCTCCTAAACAATAGGCATCTGCTACAAGTGAAACTAGAACTAATTCTTTTATTTTTTTCTTATCAAACATTATTTATCTCCTCACTTCTTATTAGGTTTTTCAATCTCATATCCAAAATTTATCTTTTTAGTTTTATTAGGTTCTAAATTAAACTCAAAATAAATTTTACCATTTTTTTCCAATTTTGTTTCTTTTGATTTTCCAATTAACTTGACTATTATATCTTCATGTTTAGAAACAGGAACTCTTTCTATTAAAACTATTTTTTGTGAAGCACTACTATTATTTGTAATTTTATACTCCCATATTTTTTCCGTTTTAATTTTATTGATTGTAAAAAATGGCTTCTCTTTTAAATCTTTTAAAAGTTTTTTCTCAACATCTATAAATCTGTTTGTTGAAAAATATATAGATGAATCTTTATCTTTTTTTATTTCATTTAAATTGCTTTTCCCTACATAGGTTCCATCTAAATATAAGTTTGCATTGCTAATCCCATAAAGTTTTTTACTTTTAAAATCAACTTTAAAAAATGCTTGTGATTGAGAATATCCATCTATCTCCAATATATCATCTGCTTTATAAATATCATTTGCAAATAAAACTTTATTTTCTTTTCCACTTATAAGGTTTATATGTGAAGCTTTAAAAAATGATTTAGTGTTCTCTTCAAGATAAGTAAATGTTGGTGCTTTAAAAACTCTAGTAGTTTTTGCCATAGCTGGTTGCATATCATTTAAAGCTTTTTCATATGCAATCTCAGGTTTTGGTTCAAGGTCTAAATACTCAGGAATAAAACTATTTGGTTTAATTTGGTTTATATAATTATATGTATATAAATTTATATCAATATCTTTTAAGTCCATACCACTAAATTGAGTAATATATAATAGATTTTTTAGTTCTAAGTTTTTTCCCTTTGTATTATAATTTATATCATATAAGGCTTGTTTTTTTAGATTATAAATAGGATAATTTACAACAACCTTGTCTTTACAATCTACATCATAATCTAATTTAGTATATTTACTATTAGTTCTTTTTTTATTTAATTCTTGTAACAGTGCTTTATCTTTTTTTATCTCATTTTCTAAATTATAAATTTTATTATAATCTTTTAAAATCTGTTGAGTTATATATGTAGAAGTTTTTTCTAAAAGTGAAAGCTCTTTTAAATTTGATATATTGCTTTTTTGTAAAAAAGAGATATTACTATTTAATGCTTTTATACTATTTTGCTTTTTACTTATCTTCTCTTCTAAACTTTTTATATCTGTACTTAGTTTATCATTTTCATAATCTTTTACTTCTATATCAAAACTATTTACTTTACATGAAGAATTCATTAAAAATCTAATATCTTCAAGCCGCACAACACCTAATAGATTTAAACTATTTTTACTAGAATCTAAAGACTGATTTACAAAGCTTTTATTTTTAAAAATATCTAAGCTTTTAATATTGTTATTTGCAAAAACTAAACTTGTCGTAGCAAGAAGTAAAGGTATTATAATTTTCATTTTATCTCCAATTTTTATAATTTGTAAATGATGGGAATTGAGTTTTAAACTCCTCTTCATCAAAAGAATAAGCAAATGAATCCATATATCTATTTAATAATTCATAATTATCCTGAAGTTCTTTAAATTTTTCTTCACTACCTTCAGGCATATCAGGATGATATTTTTTTGATAACTTTAAATACTTTTTTTTCAAATCTTTTTTTGATGTATTTGTAAGTATACCAAAAAAATCAACTGCTTTTTCAAACTCTTCGTATTCCATTTTATATCCCTAAAATTATTAAAAAATATTGTATATTAACTGTGAAACAATCATACTTTATCTAAATTAATATCTTATTAAAATAAAATAATAATAAAATCATAATATAAAATATAACATTTACTTTTAGTATTGTTTATGATAATATATCTTTATCTATAAAAAGGATAGATATTGAAAAAGAATCTTATAATAAAATTTTCAATTTTATATTTTCTTATTACAACTTTATTAATAACATTATATGTTTTACAATATGAAAAAAATATTATAAATTATCTTGACAAAAAAACAAACCAACACCTATTACAATTTAAAGCGATATATGATGAATATAAAGTATTATCAAACTTAATATTTGATACAGATATTAATACTGACCAAACTATAAATATCTTTAAAAAAGCATACAAATCTGATGAATTGGAAAAAAATAAAATAAGAGAAAAGTTATTAAATCATTTAGCTTTAAAATATGAAAAATTAAAAATATATAACCTAAAGCAACTACATTTTCACCTTCCAAATAATGAAAGTTTTTTAAGAATGCATAGACCTAAAAAATATGGCGATAATTTAACTGATATAAGGTCAACAGTAAAATATGTTAATGAATATAAAAAATATATTGATGGATTTGAAGAGGGTAGAATTTTTAATGGTTTTAGATTTGTATATCCTTTATTTACAAAAGAAAATGAACATATAGGAAGTGTAGAAATATCTTTTAGTGTTTTAGCAATGGTTGAGACTATGTATAGAACATACGATCTAAATTTGAGTTTTTTGATAAGAAAAGATATTGTTGAGAAGAAACTTTTTAAAGATGAACTTCACAACTATATAGATAGTCCAAATAAAGATTTCTATTTTGAAAAATCAATTTATAATAAATATCCACCTATTAGTACATCAACAAATTCTAAAGACTATACTGACATATTAACTAAAGGAAAACCTTTTTCTGTTCTTGAAAATGATTTAAATATTGTTAAAACAATGATACCAATAAAAAATCCAATTTCAAAAGAAGTTGTTGCTGTGCTATGTATCTGTGAACCAGATAAATTTATGTTAAATGATAGAAATGAACTTGTTAGCAAAATAATAGTTTCATATTTACTTTTAGCCCTTGTATTTTTCTTATTTTATAAACAAGCATTGGGAAAAGACAAATTAATGAAGTTAAATAAAGAACTTGACAAAAAAGTTTCCTTAGAAGTTAGAAGAGGACGAAAACAAGATATACATATTTTCAACCAATCTAAGATGGCATCTATTGGTAGAATGATTACAAATATTTCTCACCAATGGAGACAACCTCTAAGTATAATTACAACTTGCGCAAGTGGTTTGAAAATTGAAAAAGAGATGAATATGTTAGATAATAAACACTTTGAAAGTTTTACTAACTCTATACTTAAACAAGCTGAGTATTTATCTAAAACTCTTGATAGTTTTAGGGAATATATTGAAGTTGATGATAAGAAAAAAGAGCCTATTGAGGTCAAAAATAATATGGATAAAATTTTAGAGTTTTTAAATCCAACATTTCGAGATAATAATATAGAAGTATTAAAAAAATATGATGAAGATGATATCTATATTTTTGCTGTAAAAAGTGAATTGATAGAGATTTTTAATGCCATATTAACTAACTCAAAAGATGCTTTTGAAAAAAATCAAAATATAAGCTCAAAAACTATAGATATCACAATAAGAAAAAAGAATAAAGAATATGTATTAATAACTATAAAAGATAATGCAGGAGGCATAGATACAAATATCATTGATAAGATATTTGACCCATATTTTACAACTAAACATGAATCAATAGGCACAGGTATCAGCCTTTATTTAACCTATAAACTTGTAACAGAGAGTTTAGAAGGAAATATCTATGTAAAAAATAAAGATAAGGGTGCTAAATTTTATTTAGAATTTCCTTTATTTAAAATAGAAGGTAATGATGATGAAGAAATTTGATTTAATAATTATAGGAGGAGGGAGAGCCTCTTCATTAGCTTCAAAAGTTGCTAAACTTGGGAAAAAAGTTGCTTTAATAGAGAAATCAGCTTTAGGAGGCACATGTGCAAACAAAGGTTGTGTACCTTCTAAATTATTAATTGGTTATGCTGAAGTTATAAGAGCAATTCAAGAATCTAAAAAACACTATATTGACTCACAAATAAATAAAATAGATATTGAAAAAATTTTTAAAGATAATAATAAATTTATTGAAAGTGTAGATAATAACTATCTATCTAGACTTCATGAAGAAGTTACACTTTTTAGAGGTGAAGCTAGTTTTAGCTCAAATAAAACAATCTCTATAAACAATGAAGAGATTAGTGCAGATAAAATTGTAATAGCAACAGGAACAAGACCTAAAAAGCCCCCTTTTGAAAAAGCTTGGACTAGTGATGATATTTTTCCATTAGAAAATATACCAAAATCAATTAGCATAGTTGGTTCTGGTTTTATTGCTTGTGAATTAGCTAATGTATTTGATGCATTAGGAGTTGAAACAAAACTTATAGTAAGAGGAGATACTCTTTTATCAAATGAAGATGAAGAGATTTCTAAAACTTTTATTGAAGAGTTTTCTAAGAATATTGACATTGAATTTAATACTACAGTTAAAGATGCTAAATATGAAAATAATCGATTTGATATAGAATTAGAGAAAAAAAATAGTGAAATAAAAAACTATAAAAGTGAAGCTTTACTTTATGCTATAGGTAGACAATCAAATGCAGATTTATTAAAAATCGAAAATACAAATATTAAATTAGATGAAAAAGACTATATAAAAAGAGATAAGTATTTTGAAACGGATGAGAAAGATATATTTGTTGTAGGAGATGCAGCAGGTAAATATATGCTTCAACATGCAGCTGCATATGAGATAAATCATTTATATAAATATCTATATGAAAACGAAAAAGAGGCTTTAAAGTTTAAATATATGCCCCATGCAGTTTTTACCTATCCAGAAATTGCCAGCGTTGGAATAACTGAAAAAAAAGCAAAAGATGAAAATCTTGATTATGTAGTTTCAAAAACTTCTTGGCAAGCAAGTGCAAAAGCACAATCGAAAAAAATCAAATATCCATTTACTAAATTTATTGTAGATAAAAACACTTATGAGATCCTTGGTTGTCATATGATTGGACCTGAAAGTGCAACAATGATTCATCAAGTTTTAACTGTGATGCACATAAACAATGATATTAGACATTTAAAAGATATGTTATATATCCACCCTGCCCTAAGCGAAGCTTTATTACCAGCTGCTATAAATACAATAAAATTAATCGAAAGCAAATAATATATGAACAAACTCCTACTTATCTTACTAATGTCAACTACTGTTTTTGCAAATGCAAATTTATCTTTTCAAAAAGATATAAAGCCTATACTTGATAAACGTTGTGTTGTATGTCACTCTTGTTATAACTCACCTTGTCAATTAAAACTTAGCTCCTTTGAAGGACTTATAAGAGGAGCCACAAAAGAAGAGATTTATGAAAATAGAATCAAACCAGCGAACCCGTCAAGACTCTTTATAGATGCTTCAAATAAAAAAGAGTGGGAAGAGTTAGGTTTTTATTCTGTTTTAAAAAACTATAAAAATACAAATATAATGAAAGAGCTCTTAGTTCAAAAACAACAAAAACCTGAAAACATAGGAAGTTATTCTCCTGAAAAAGATGATTTAACTTGTAGTAAAGATTTAAAAGAACTTGATAAATATTTGAGCGATAATCCATATCATGGTATGCCTTATGGGTTCCCAGCTCTAAATAAAAAAGAGCATGAACTTCTAATCTCTTGGCTTGAATCTGATATAAAAAATGATAAAAAAGAGGATGAAAAACTATCTAATAGTTTAGTAAGCTTTGAAAAATTTTTAAATAAAACTGATATAAAATATAAAGTTACAGCAAGATATATTTATGAACATCTATTCCTTTCTCATATCAAGTTTGACGATAGTAAACATTTTTATAAACTTATTAGAACTTATGATAAGCAAGGCAATATTCCAGTTAAGACAAGAGTTCCATATAATAACCCTAAACAAAAAATTTATTATAAATTTCAAAAAATCACTTCAACTATAGTACATAAAACACATATGGTTTATCATTTAGATGCAAATAAACTAAAAAGATACAAAGAGTTATTTATAAAACCAAGATGGAATGAATCTCCTTATTTACCTAGTTTTAATCCAAAAATTGCAGCTAATCCTTTAGAGGCTTTTAAACAGATACCTGCTGTTTCAAGATATAAGTTTATGTTAGATAATGTTCACTATTTTATAATGACATTTATTAGAGGTCCAGTATGTAAAGGACAAGTTGCACTAAATGTAATCAATGATCAATTTTGGGTAGCTTTTAAAAATCCAGAATTTGACTACACAATACAAGACAAAAAATTTTTGGAACAAAATTTTGCTAATCTTGCCTTACCAAATGAATATGGTGGAGATAGTAAAATTTCAAATATTATTGATATCTACAAATATAATGAAGATACAATTAACTACTATGAAAATAAAAACTCTTTATATAAAAGATATAACAATAATGTAAGTTTGAATTCTTTATGGAAAGGGAATAATTACGGTAAAAAAGATAATGATGCTATTTTAACTATTTACCGACATTTTGATTCAGCTTCTGTTCATAAAGGTGCTTTGGGAAATCTTCCTAGGACTATGTGGGTTATTGATTACCCTTTACTTGAAAGATTATATTATTCTTTAGTAGCAGGATTTGATGTATATGGGAATACTCAGCATAAACTATTAGTTAGAAAATATATGGATAGACTTAGAATTGAAGGTGAAAGTAATTTTTTAGAATATCTACCTAAAGATAAAAGACAAACAATATTTAATAGCTGGTATAAAGGAACTTTAACAAAATATTTAGTTACCTATACTCCCTCAAATAACAATTCAAAAATCGATTTAAACTATAAACAATTAGTAGAAAATATTTTAGACTATACTAAAACTCCAAAAGATAATATAAATTATATCCAAAATCCAAATTTAAAAAGGTCAAAAAAATATAAAACAAAAGAGGATATAGAAAATGAATTAAGAAGTATTGCTTTTAACAATAAGATGAATAAGTTTAAAGAGTTTTCTAGCAATAATTACAATCTTATTTATATGAAATTTCAACTAAATAATGAAGATTTAGTGTATACAATGGTGATAAATAGATGGCACGATAGTGTTGCATTTATGTTTAATGAAGAGGAAAGATTAGATGTCACTAAAGATAGAGTAAATTTTATTGAAGGTTTTATTGGTTCTTATCCAAACTATTTTATAGTAGTAGATCAAAAAGATATAAAGGAGTTTTTTGATTTATTAGAAAAGAACATAGATGAAAAAAGATTATCTAAATTTTTTGTTAATAGAAACAACAAAAACTTTTGGGAAGTATATGATTGGTTTCAAAATAGATTTAATGAATCAAACCCAATTGAAAGTGGTTTATTTGATTTAAATAGATATTATCAAAAAGGTTTAGAGGAGAGTCATTCTTTTGTATTTGCTACTAACATCTTAAAAAGTTTTAAATGATTTTTCATAAAAAAAAGATACTCAGGATGCCATTGTACTCCAAAGATTAGATTATCTTTAGTTTTATATGAGATAGATTGGATTATATTATCTTTATCTATTGCTTCAACTTTAAATTTTTTAGGAACAGTTTTAACAGCTTGATGATGGAGAGTATTTATTCTTATCTCTTTTTGTTTAGTTAAAAGATTTAAAAGCCTTCCTTTTTTTAAGAAAATATCTTTCCATGCAAAAGGAGTATATTTATATTTATATCCATCTTTTCTTATATCTTTATATAAATCTCCACCAAAAAAAACATTTATAAGCTGATACCCTCTACATATCCCAAACACAGGTTTGTTTTCCTCTATTGCCCTATGAAGCAAACGATACTCTAAAACATCTCTTTCGTAATTTATAATATCATCTAATTGGCAAGTTTCATTTTCAATAAATGCATTATATAAATCATCCCCACCACTTATTAACAAGGCATCCATTTGTATATCATATTCTGGGTTATTTGGAGTAACAACTTTACTTCTTGCTCCACTTAAAAAAAGTGCAAATTTTATAAAAAATCTAGATATAAAACCTTTTTTAGGTCCAGTTATTACAACAAGTGGTTTATTATACATTGATGACATTTTTCTATCCATTCATTTTTATTAAATATTGCATTATCAAGCTGTTTTAGAAAAGATTTACTCATTTGATTAAATACCTCATCATTTGATGCTAATAGTTCAACAATAACCCACAATTGAAGTTCTTGAGAGATAAACCATCTAAATTGATCTACTTTACTATTTGGTAATCTATAGTGAAATGTTGGTCTTTTATTTATTTTCTCTTTTGGTAAATATTTATTTATAATATCTTCATCCCAAAAAGCAATAATGGGTAACATATCTAAAACTCTATTTCTTGTTGGATTATAATCAATATAATCTTTTATAAATTGCTCTTTTGTTGGCCAATACTCAATATCTATAACTAATGAGATATATTCTTTTGAAAAATTATTTATAAAAGGAGAAATTTTTCTAGCAATATCAACTTCACTTTGAACTTCAATCCATTTTTGAAGAATTAAAAAAGATTTGAAAAGTCTCAATACATCATCAATATCTTGACTTGGTGGTTCAATGTTTAAATGAACACCAAAAGCATATTGAAAAGAGTATGTTGTACCTAATGCACCATTTAATCTAAGTTTTTGAACTAACTTATCAACTTTTCCAAAATCAGATATAGGAATTGGAGGCATTGCAATCTCAAAGGGAACAAAGTTTTTTGAAGTTTTATCAACAAAATTATCTAAATCATTCGAGATTTTTCCAATAATATTTCCTAGTTTTTCAAAAAGATTGTCATCTTGCATCTTTTGAAGAAGTTGTGCATCAAGTTCAAATTTAAAATCACCATAATCTGTATCTTTTAAAGATATCTCATATTTTGTTTTTTCAACAATCTCACCTTTAAAAATCTCTTGAGCTAATTGTGCACTTTTTTTCAAATCAAGATTTGAGTATTCAATTTCAACTCCAACATGACGATTTTTATTATCTTTTGTATAAAAAAGTTTTGATAAGTATTTTTCTTCAATTATATTTTTTTGTTCATAATTCATAATTAACCTTTTTTTGAAGGTAGATATAATTTAACAAATCAAATTGAAAATAAGCTTAATTATTTTTTTAAAATTATTTTATGAGTTTTTAAATTTTAAAAAAGGAGCAAGTGCTCCTTTTTTTTATCCAACTAATGGATCTGTTATTCCTAAAATATACATTCCTATAAGTCCTAAAATACCAGCTATTAAACAATAATAAAGTGTAGGTATTACTGTTCTTCTTAGTGTTTCACCCTCTTGGTCTAATAAACCAACTGTAGCACTTGCTGCAACAACATTATGAATAGCAATCATATTTCCTGCTGCCGCTCCAACTGCTTGAAGAGCAATCATTAATGCAGTCGATACAGAAAGTGCATCTGCAACGCCAAATTGAAACTGTGATAACATCATATTTGATACAGTATTACTTCCTGCAATAAATGCACCCAATGCACCAATCATCGGTGCGAATAACGGATAAATATCACCAACTGCATTTGCTACAAAATTAGCCATTGCAACTGGCATTGAATCAAAACCAGATTCATTTACACCTGAGTTAATTAACACCCTAACTAATGGAATAGTAAATACAAGAACAAAACCTGCACCTAACATAACTTTTGAAGACTCACTAAAAGCCTCTTTCATCTCTTTAAATTCCATTTTATGTAAAAAATAAGTTATTAAAACAACAAATACTAAAATACCACCTGGTAAATATAAAGGAGTAATTGAATAACCTAAACCTTCACCTAATAAATCTTTAAAAGGTATAACCCAAGCTTTTACAAATGCTTTTGCCTCATCTGAGACTCTTGTTAAAACTAGGATTAAAGCAACTAATACATAAGGAGCCCATGCTCTAGTTAAAGACATATCTGTTTTAACAGTTAAAGAATCTAATTTTACTTCTAATTTAGAAACCCAATGACCTGGCCACTCCTCTTTTGGAGCAAAATCCCAAGTATCTTTTGGAATTAAGAAACCTTTTTTTGCTGCCATTGTAACTATTGGTAAACCAATTAATGCCCCAATAAGAGATGGGAACTCTGCACCTAAGAAAACTCCTGTTAAAGCATAAGGGATTGTAAAACAAAGACCACCGAAAATTGCAAAAGGGATAATTGATAAACCTTCAGTCCAAGATTTATTTTTACCAAAAAATCTAGTCATCATAATAGTCATAAATAAAGGGATAAGTGTACCTGTAATTGCATGTACAATTGCCACTTCACTAGTAATAATTTGTAAATATGCATCCCAGTTTGAACCAACACTTTCTAAAGTTTTAGAAATACTTACTGAATCTAATCCTTTATTTACACCTATTAAAATAGGTGTACCAACTGCACCAAAAGATACTGGTGTTGATTGAATCATCATACCAACCATAACAGCAGCCATGGCAGGGAAACCAATTGCAACCATAAGTGGTGCAGCAATTGCTGCTGGTGTTCCAAATCCCGATGCACCTTCAATAAATGAACCAAATAACCATGCAATAATAATAACTTGAACTCTTCTATCTGGACTGATATTATTAAAACCTTCTCTAATAACTTTTATTGCTCCAGAATGCTTAAGTGTATTCAATAACAAAATTGCACCAAATATAATCCATAAAACAGCAACTGTTATAAGTAAACCTTGCAGTGTTGATGCTAACACTCTGTTAAATGTTACATCCCATACATAAATTGCTACAACAGTTGTAACAATATAAACAATTGGCATTGCTTTTTTAGCAGGCAATCTAAAACCTACTAGAAGTATAGCTGCTACCAAGATAGGTAATGCAGCAAAAAAAGCTTGCGTACTTAATTCCATATCGACTCCTTCATTTAATCAAAGAAAATGATAGGAGAAGAAAATGATAAAGATATGATAAAGTAGCAAGAAAGTAGCAATTATTTAAAAAAAATTAAAATTTTTAATTAAAGTAACACTTAAAAATTTGTTTTTATATGAAAGCTAATAATTAAGATAAAATACTATAATATCACTTTTAAAATATATAGGATTTTTATGTTATGGGAAGAGAATTATCGTACTTTATTTCTAGTTTAATTAAATGGGCAATATTTTTTGGAATATTATATTTAATATTCACAAACTTTGGTACATTTTTAATTATTCTTTTTGTATTGGTATCAATAGCTTATTATTTAGTTTATCAATTTAAAAAGAAACTTAGACAAAATAGTAATAGTTTTAAGTTTACTTTTAATGGGCAAGATTTTTCAAGAGCTAATACTGGTTTTAACTCAAGTGATTTTGATTTTGAACAATTTCAAGAACAATTTAGAAGAGGTAATTTTAATGCACAACCACAATTTGGTGAAGTAGAAAAAGCTAAAGAGTTTTTTGGTTTTACATCAACACCAACAAAAGAAGAGATAAAGAAAAAATATAAAGAATTAGCAAGAAAGTATCATCCTGATATAAATGATCAAGATGATACTATGATGCAACAACTGAATCATTATAAAGATGTTTTAATGAAAACATATGGAAACTAAAAAAAGGGATTATAGAAAGTGACAAAAAAAATTAAGTCTTTACTAGTATTTTTAATAATAACACAAAACCTATTGGCTAATATTCAGGCCAATCCAACTGAGATAAAAAATAAAAATGAAGAGACAATTAAAAAAGAGACTTTGCTAATAGGATATTATGGTAGACCAAATACAAAATCATTAGGAATTTTAGGTCAAAGTAATATTGATGAATTAGTAAAAAAAATGAAACAAAAAGAAAAATATTTTGAAGATGAGTTAGAAAATAAAATAGATATAAAAATGGCATTTCATATTATATATGGCTTAGCAACATCAGATCCAGGTAGAAGAGATACCTATATGTTAAGACTATCTGAAAAAAGTCTAATGCCTTATATATTAAGAGCACAAGAAGAAAATTTTGAAGTAATTATTGACTTACAAATGGGTACTAATACTCCAGTTGAAGCACTAAAACCAGTATTAAAATATCTAAAATACCCACATGTTCATTTAGCTTTAGATCCTGAATTCAAAATACCAAAACACAAAAGATATCCTCCTGGTAAATATATAGGACATATCTATGCTGAAGATTTAAATGCAGCCCAAGAGTTAATCAACAATTATATTATAGATAATAATTTAGAAAAAAAACAATTAATTGTGCATATGTTTCATAGTAGAATGTTAAGAAAAAAAGAAGAAGTTAAAAAATATGATAATGTAGATTTAATCTATAATATTGATGGACATGGAAACCCTGCAGTTAAAATAAAAATTTATAATAGTTTATATAGTAAAGAGCAAGAAAAAATTGCAGAGAGTGGATTTAAAATATTTTATCACGCAGATACAAGAATTATGACTCCAAAAGAGATATTAGGTTGGAAACCTGCAAATGGCAGACAAATACAGATACAGCCAACATATATAAACTATCAATAAAAATTAACTTCTATAAAATAACTTTAAACATATACAAACTTATCCTTTTTTATAATAAACTATAAAAAAGGATTTAAAATGACACTAAAAAAACTATTACTTACATTCTTATTTATTACTACATCAATTTTAGCAAAGGAGAGTTCGATGAATATATACGATTTTACAGTGAAAGATATTGATGGAAAAGAGATATCAATGTCAAAATACAAAGACAAAGTTTTATTAATAGTAAACGTTGCTAGTAAGTGTGGATTTACTAGTCAATATGAAGGTTTAGAAAAACTTTTTGAAAAATATAAAAATAAAGACTTTATGATTTTAGGTTTTCCTTCAAACCAATTTGCAAATCAAGAACCAGGAACAAATAAAGAGATAAAAGAGTTTTGTAGTTTGACTTTTGGGGTAAACTTTGATATGTTTGCAAAAGTTGATGTTAATGGAGATGAGGCAATACCTTTATACAAATATTTAAAAAGTAATTCCCCGGGGATATTAGGAACAGAAGCTATAAAATGGAATTTTACAAAGTTTTTAATAGATAAAAATGGTAAAATTATAGAAAGATATGGTTCAGCTACAAAACCAAAAGATATTGAAGCAAAAATTGTTGAACTTTTGGCTCAATAGAAGGATAAAAAAATAGAAAACTTTATAACTGTTCTTTTAGAGTCATTAAATCTAATGACAACTTGGGAAGCTATAGCTATGTTTTTAGCTGTAGCTTATCTACTTTTAGCGATTAAACAAAGTTTATGGTGCTGGGTAGCTGCTTTTGTTTCAACTTTGATATATTCAATTATATTTTTTGATGTTTCTTTACTTATGGATAGTGCTTTAAATGTTTATTATTTGATAATGGCTATTTATGGTTGGTATTCTTGGAAATATGGTGGAAAACTACAAGAAGTAGAACTAAAAATCTCATCATATGGCATTTCAAAAAATATAAAAATCATTATTGTGTTAGGGGTTATTTCAATATCTTTAGGTTATATTATGGATAACTATACAAGTGCAGATTTTGCATATATTGATTCTTTCACAACTGTTTATGCTATATTTTCAACTTATATGCTTGCAAAAAAGATTATCGAAAATTGGATTTATTGGATTGCAATTGATGCGGTGTCTATTTATATTTATATACAAAAAGGCTTAAATTTAACAGCAGTATTATTTTTAATCTATACAATTCTTGCTTTTGTAGCTTATAAAAACTGGAAAAAAGAATATGAATATTCAAGAGTTTAAAAATTTATCTCTTTTTAAATATGAATTATTAGAAAACCTTGAAAAGCTTCCTTATCAAGGTTACTGTAATATCAACTATCAACTCTCAAGTAACAAAAATAAATATCTTGTAAGAGTATTTAAAGATGAAAGCAGTGTAAATATAAGTAGAGATTTTGAATACTTTATTCAAAAAAAAGCATCAATGATAAATATTGCTTCAAAACCTTTATTTATGGATAAACATAGAAAATATATGATTACACAATATTTAAATGGTATACATAAAGAAAAGCTAAACAAAAGAGAATTAACAAAACTTATAGAAACTATTAAAAAACTTCATAATTTAAAAGTAAAAAACAAATCCTACAAAATAGAAAAAGATTTAAATAAATACAAGAAAACCTTACAAGATAAAGTGTCAAAAAAACTAATCATAAATACAAAAAAAGAACTATACAAAATAAAAAAATATGACAAATACTTTGTAACAACTCACCATGATTTAAATCCAAAAAATATCATATTTTATAATTCAAAAATAAAATTTATAGACTGGGAATATGCTGGAGTAAATAGTGCTTTTTTTGATTTGGCAACTATTTGTGTAGAGTTTAAAATAAAAAAAGAACAATATAGATTTATATTAAAGAAATATTTCAAGAAAGTAAAAAAAGAACATAGACTTTTATTATCAAGTTATATAAAAATCTATTCAAATATATGTGAACTTTGGTTTAAAACATTAAAATAGATTATTTTTCATATTCATCTTTTAATGTTTCTCTTATTTCTAAGAACTCATCTAAATGTTCAAAAAAGATATCTACTAGTTTTGGTTCAAAATGTTTTCCTCTTTCCTCTTTAAAAAGATTAAATATCTTTTCATCATCCCAAGCTTCTTTATAGCATCTATCACTTCCTAAAGCATCAAAAACATCAGCCATTGCTGTTATTCTTCCATATATATGAATCTCTTCACCTTTTAGTTTTCTTGGATATCCTGTGCCATCCCATTTTTCATGATGTTCATATGCTACTGTCGCTGCACATTTTAGTAAAGATCTATTTGAGTGTTTTAACATGTCATACCCTAACTGGGAATGGGTATTCATTATTTTTCTTTCCTCTTCTAAACCTACCTGGTTTATTCAAAACTGCATCAGGAATAGCAACCTTCCCTATATCATGCATGGGACTAGCTTGTTTTAACATCTCTGCTTCTTTTTCAGGTAAACCATAATATAAAGCAAAAACTTTTGAATACTCAGCTACTCTTTTTACATGATTTCCTGTTTCTTTACTTCTACTTTCCCCAATAGCACCCATAGTAAAAACAACTTCTCGTTGAGTCTCTTCAATCTCTTTACTTAAAGCTTCAACCTCTTTAAGTCTTACTTGAAGTTCATCATACTCTTTTTGCTGTCTTTTATCACTTTGAGCCATAATTTTATCATGACGATTAATATCTTTAATCAACTTATCAGTTGTTTTTTTAAAATTATTTTGTAGTTCATGTAGTTCTGAAACTAGTTTATTTTCATTTCCAAGCATATTATTTCCAATAATTATTTTTCTATTAAATTAAAATTTAAATCTTCAAAATCCTCTTTAAAATCTTCTCCCGCTTCTAATGCACTTTCATTTTCTTCATCATAAATCCAATTTATCTCAATAGATTTACCATTATTATGTGCTTCTTCTAAAAGGTCAAAAAAATCAAAAAATAGTTTTGAACTACTAGAATTAAAATAAATAATTTCCATATTCACTATAGTTTTTTTATCATTTTTTTCAAAATACTCTTCAACCCAATCTAACATTGGTTTATAAAACTCGAATGTATTTTCAGGATAGGATTTTCCAACTAATTCCATTAATCCTTTTTCATTATCAAGTTTTATAAAAGGAGTATATTTTGTTTCCTTAATTATTAACTTTTCCATTTATTTCTTCTCCTTTTTTGTAACAATTTTTGCAATAAAATGAAAATAAAATTTATCTTTGTTTATTTCCCTAAAACTAAACTTTATTTCATCACTTCTTTTTGCAATTTCATAAAAGCCAATTCCCCCACCTTTACCATGCTTATCTTTTCCACTTCTTCTTAATTCTCTATATCTTTTTTTTACTTCTTCTCTATTTAAATCAATTAGCTCCTCTAATTTTGGTTGAATTTTATCTTTGTCTTTTTGCGTAATTATATTTTGACTATGAATAAAATAGTTTTCTTCTAAATCTTTTGTAACAATAATTAAACCTTGTGGATTTAACTCATTACAATCAATATTTTTTGTTTTTGAATAATTCATCATATTTTGTGTTAATTCAATAAAAATAGTAAAAATATTACTTGCAACACCTAAATTTAAATCTCTTTCTTTTGCTTCTTTTTCCAAAGCTTCCATCATAGATGAAATTAATGATTGAGAAAGAAAACCTCCATACGTTAAAAATATAATGCCATCTTCTTCTACTATATCTTGAATCATTTTTATATTCATATTTTAACCTTTTATCTCTTCAATAGATTCTTTTAATTTTTCTATTGAAAAGGGTTTTGTAATAACTTTTTTAATTCCTATTCTATACGCATTAATTATCTCTTTTTTATCTAAAATAGATGTGATTAATATGATTTTTACATTTGGATCTATTTCAAATAATTTTTTTGCAGTATCTATTCCATTTAATTTAGGCATCTCTAAATCTAGTGTAATATAAGAAGGTTTTAGTGATTTAAACTTATCTATTGCATCTAATCCATCAATTGCTTCACCTAAAACTACATAATTTAATTCATTTAAATATGAATTTAATCTTTTTCTAGCAATTTTTGAATCATCTACAATTAAAAATTTCACAATTTACCTTAATTTTATGATTAAATAATAATTACAAAAATATACTTTAATACAACTTTTGTATAATAAATAATATCACTTTATAATTACTTTTTATATACATTATAATATAATTTTCAATAAAGGATAAAAATGTTTAAAATATTTTTCTTTTTGACAACACTTTTTACAATATTACTCAAAGCAGATAACCCTTTATTTATAGTGTATGAAGAGAGAATACCTTATGTAGAAAAATATTCAAATTCAATAAAAGGATTAGTTGCTACTCCTGTATTAAAAGCATTACAATATTCTGGTGTAAAATATAAATTGAAAGAGAAACCATCAAAAAGACATTTATATGAAATTAAAGCTAATATAAATAAAATGTGTGCAATTGGATGGTTTAAAAATATACAAAGAGAAGAGTTTGCAAAATTTACTCATCCTTTATATCAAGACAAACCCTTAGGAATAATCTCTAGAAAAGAGAATGAGAATATATTAAAAAATATCTCCGTCGATAATTTATTAAAAAATAGAAACTTAAGCTTACTTTCTAAAGCTTCTTACTCATATGGTTCTTTTTTAGATGAAAAAATAAAAAACTTTAAAACAATAAAAAAAGAAGTTTATACTAATAACAAAAAAATGCTTTCAATGATTGTTGCAAAAAGGGCTGATTATTTATTTATTTCAGAAGAAGAAGCAAAAATTTTATTAAATGATAAAGCAATGAATAATCTTAAATTTTTTAGTGTAAAAAATATACCAAAAGGAAATAAACGATATCTAATTTGTTCAAAAAATGTTTCAAATGAAACTATAAAACTTATTAACAAATATATAAAGCCTCTTAAATGATACTTAAAATTTTTTTAACAATTATTCTTATATTTTCTAGCTCATTTGCCATAAGTACAAACAAAGATATAGCTAATCAAATTGCTAATCCATTTTATGTATTAGATGAAAATGAAGTGATTAATATTTTGAAAAATCATATGGACAAAAATGATCAAATCAAATATATTACTCTATATGATTCTTTGACAAGCAAAAGATTTTTGTTTTTATATAAAAATAGAGAACATGAGATTGCACAAGAAAATTTTGATGAAGAACATCTACAAATAGAATGTAAAAAAGAAACATATGAAATCACCTATAAGGATGAATTAATAGGTAGAATGGATGTTTGTTCAAAAAAACAAAACATTAGAATAGAATTAACAAAAGAGGAAAAAAAGTGGCTTACTGAACACCCTATAATAAAAGTTCATAATGAATACGATTGGGCTCCTTTTAACTTCAATAAAAATGGTTTACCACTTGGTTACTCAATAGACTATATTAATTTATTATCAAAAATTGCTGGTTTTGAAATAAAATTTGTTACTGGAACTTGGAATGAATCTTTAAATAGAGCATATAACAAAGAGATTGATGTTATGATGAATATTGCAAAAACTAAAGACAGAGAAGAAAAACTCTCTTATGTAGGTGTTTATGCAAGAAATGTAACTTCAATATTAACAAAAGATGATAGAAGTGATATAGCAGATATCGAATCACTTTTTGGCAAAAAAGTATCTGTTATAAAAGGTTTTATATATGAAAAATATTTAAAAAACAAATACCCTAAAATTGAAATTGTTATATATAATGACACTTTGGAAAGTATAAAAGCAGTAGTATATGGAGAAGTCGATGCGACTTTAGGTAAAACAGCTATATTAAACAATATTATGCAAGAAAATGTGATTAAGGGATTAAAATATACTGCTGATGTAAAAGCTGATGACCCTGAAATGGAAAACTTGTATATTGCAGTAAGAAATGATGCACCTGAATTACACTCCATACTAAAAAAAGCAATGAAAAAAGTATCTATTCAAGATATTGATAAACTCAAACTAAAATGGTTTGATAAAAAAAGACAAATTAATTTTAGTAAAAAAGAGTATCAATGGTTAGATAAAAAAACAGTTGTTAAATATAGTGAAATAAATTGGAAACCTTTATCAATTATTGAAAATGGTTCAATGTCAGGTATTATGGGAGATTATTTAAATTTTGTATCAGAAACTACAGGTATTGAGTTTAAATTCGTACCTTCAAACTCTTGGTCTGATGTACTTAAAAAGTTTAAAAATGGTGAAATTGATTTGGTCCCAGGAATTGGTGATTCAAAAGAAGAGATACTTTTAGGATTAATTTCAAATAGATATGCCTCTTATCCAATGGTTATAGTTACAAATGACAATATTGATTATGTTGAATCTTTAGATAAAATTAAAAATAAAGTATTTGCAATACCAAAACATTATACAAGCTACAATTATATAAAAGGTTTATATCCTGATATTAAAATAATAGAAACCAGAAGTATTTTTGAAGCTTTATTAAAAGTATCTAACCATGAAGCAGATGTATTTATAGGTCATATTGCTCCTGCACTTTATAATATTTCAAAAATAGGAAAAGACAATCTTAAACTTGCTGGGCAAACAGGAAAAGACTTTAACCACCACTACCTAATAAATCCTAAAATGCCTGAGTTACTTTCAATAGTAAACAAAGTTTTTAGAACAATATCAGAAATAGATAGAGAAAGAATTTATAATGGTTGGATCAAAGTAAAAGTTGAAGAAAACAAAGGTTTCTCACTTAAAAAAGTTTTATCATATATATTCCCAGTAATTATTATTATTCTAATTGTTATATCAATAATTGTATATTGGAATAAAAAATTAAGGCAACTTGTTGATAGAAAAACAGCAGATATAAAAAACCAAAAAGAACAACTTGAAAATACTTTAATATCTTTAGATAAAAATGTAATCTTCTCAAATACAGACAAAAAAGGAAATATTAAAAAAGTAAGTACAGCATTTTGTAATATTTCTGGTTATTCTAATAAAGAATTAATAGGTCAACCCCATAGTATTGTTAGACATCCTGATATGCCACAAAAACTATTCAAACAACTTTGGAAGAGTTTAAAGAAAGGTAAAACATGGGAAGGTGAAATAAAAAATAGAAAAAAAGATGGTACTGCATATTGGCTTTATTCAAAAATAGAATTAGATTATGATAAATACTCAAATCACATAGGATATAAAGCAATAAGTCAAGATATTTCAGATAAAAAAATTGTTGAAGATTTAAGTAAAAACCTTGAAATTAAAGTTAAAGAAAGAACTATAGATTTAGAAAAAGCAAAAAAAGAGATTGAACTTATACATCAACAAACTAAAGATAGTATTGAATACGCTTCTTTAATACAACATGCCTTAATTCCTGAAAATTCATCTTTTAAAAAATATTTTAGTGACTATTTTGCAATCTGGCATCCAAAAGATATTGTAGGAGGAGATATATATTTATTTGAAGGATTAAGAGATGAAAATGAATGTATTCTAATGCTTATCGATTGTACAGGACATGGAGTACCAGGTGCTTTTGTAACAATGTTAGTAAAAGCAATAGAAAGACAGATAGTATCAAATCTAAAAAACAAAGATGAGATTGTAAGTCCTGCAAAAATATTATCGATTTTTAACAAAAGCATGAAACATCTATTAAAACAAGAAGATGAAACATCTATTTCTAATGCCGGCTTTGATGGAGGAATTCTATATTATAATAAAAAAAATAATATAATCAAATATGCAGGTGCAGAAATACCTCTTTTTTATGAAGAAAATGGAGTGTTTACTGTTTTAAAAGGTGATAGACAATCTATTGGATATAAAAAATCTGATAAAAATTATGAGTTTACAGAACACACTATAGAATTAACTAAAGGGATGCAATTTTATATCTCAACAGATGGTTATTTAGACCAAAATGGAGGACAAAAAGGATTTCCTTTTGGTAAAAGAAGATTTAAAAAACTTCTTGAAGATAATTATGATTTACCATTTTCTGATCAACAAGAGATTCTTCTTTATGAAATAATGGAGTATCAAGGTAACTTTGAAAGAAATGATGATATGGCTCTAATAGGATTTAAAATATGAGAAAAGACAATCTAAATAAACAATATGTAGGAAAATTTCTAAAAAAAGATTATGACCATTTTAAAGATGGTTTACTTGAATTATTAGAGGATTATAAAAGAAAGAGCGAAAGACTTGACAAAATCATCAAACAAAGTGACAAAATGCAACTAAGATTGTTAGAAGCAAATGAAGAATTAGATGAATATAAAAACAATCTTGAAAAAAAAGTTGAGGAAGAGATTGAAAAAAGAGAAAAAAATGAAAAAATCCTATTAGAACAATCAAAATTTGCTGCCATGGGTGAGATGATTGATGCAATAGCACACCAATGGGCTCAACCACTAGGAATATTAAATCTTAAATTAAGTATGTTAGATTTAGACTTCCAATCTGGGCAAATAGATGAAAAATACATTAATGATTTTCAGGGAAAGATGACTGATGTTATAGAACATATGAATACAACATTAAATGAATTTAGAACATTTTTCAGACCAAATAAAGAACAATCATATTTTAGTGCAAAACAGATGATTGATAAAGTTTTAATGTTTATAAAAGATGAATATATCAAATATAAAATAGATATTAAGATTGAAAAGATAAATGATTTTAAAATTAAAGGTATTGAAAATGAATTTAAACATATTTTATTAAATATATTAAACAATTCTAAAGATGCTTTTATTTTTAAAGATAGAAAAGATAGAAAAATTCTTATAAAAATATATCAAAAAGACAATTTTAATATTTTAGAAATAAGCGATAATGCCGGTGGAATAAAAGAAGATATTATTGATGAAATATTCAAATCTAATTTCACTACAAAAAAAGAAAACGGTACAGGAATTGGACTTTATATGAGCTGTCAAATTGCTAGGAAAAATAATACTCTTCTTAGTGCTGCAAATATAGAAAATGGAGCAAAATTTACCCTTAAACAAGCTTTATCAAATTAGTTTTGACAACTAAAAGGTAAAGATATAGTAAACATTGCTCCTATATATGTTTTTTCATTAAAATTATATTCTACATTTTCAACTTTTATATTACCTTTCATACTTTCAGTAATAATTCTATATGACATATATAAACCTAATCCCGTCCCATTTGACTCATTTTTAGTAGTAAAATAAGGATCAAAAACTTTATTTATGATATGATTAGGAATTCCATTAGCATTATCTTTAATAATAATTTCTACATCTTTATCTGTTTTATTTGTTTCAATAAATATATATTTTTCTTTTACATTTTGTTCTTTTAATGCATCTTTTGCATTATGAACAATATTTATAAATACTTGAGTTAATTCATTAGGAAAACCTTTTATATACTCTTTATGACAATTTAATACTAAATTTATTTGATGAATTTTTAAACTGCCTTTTAATATCTCAATATTTTTTTCAATATTTTCTTTTATATCAAACTCTACTGCACTTTTATCATTTTTTACAAAATCCATAAAATCATCAATTGTTTGAGAAAGATATTTAGTACTATTTACAATTCCATTTACTGAATTATGTAAAGTTTCATCATTGAGTACACCCAATTCATTTTGAACTCTAATTCCACTTGCACTTGTTGAAATTACACTTAAAGGTTGTCTCCATTGGTGGGCAATATTACCTATCATTTCACCCATTGAGGCAAGTTTAGATTGATGTAACATCATTTTATCTTTTTTTAGAATATTCAAATATAAACTATCTATCTTTTTTAAAAAGTAATTTAAGCCCATATTTAAAACTACAAAAAGTATTATGATTACTAAAAAAGTTATCATAAGATTCTTTTCAAGCATTTCATCAAACTCTTTTTTGAAAGCAGTTAAATCGTAAGAAATAAGCATTTTTGCAGCAGTTTTACCTTTGTGATCAAAAAGTTTTATAGTATCAATATAGTAATTTTTTCCTTTATATTCTATTTTTGATATTTTTTTATCAAAATCAATTTTTTGTAAATTGTCTTTTATAAGTTTACTTCCCCTTACAAAAATAAAATCATTAACTTTATACTTATAATTATCCTCTATTTTGTGTAAAGTAAATTCCAATTGTTCATTTTTTACAAAGAGTGAAGACTCTATATTAAAAATATTATTAATCTTTTCAATTATATATTCAGGTTCAACGCCAATCTCTACAACACCTATCAACTTATTATCATAAAATATAGGAGTTACAATTCTATGGGTCATTTTTAACTTTCCAACTTCAAAACCAAATTGTCTTTTTTGACTTAATATAGTGTCAAGTATAATTTTTCTTTTTTTATCTAGACTATCTCCAAACATCTTTGGCTTATGTACTCTTAAAAAAGCACTTCCATCAGGAAGTCTAAAAGTCATTATTTTTAAATACTTATTATTATTACGCATTCTTTTAAAATGTTCTTTTGCATTTTTATATAATGCTTTTCTATCCCTATTTTTTAATGCTAATCTAGTATTATAACTAAGCATAAAATTTGTTCTTTCTGCAATATCTTTATCTAATTCATCAATAAAAAGATTAAAAGTTTTATTTATATTTTTATTTTTAGTACTAATATCATGTTCAATATGATTTTTAATTAGATAATTTTCATATGAAATAATTACAATTCCAGTAGTTAATAAAATCATCAAAATTAAAATTAGTATTCTATTTTTTATCTTTTTTTCAATAGCAATCATACTTAACATTTCCTTTAAAAAATTTATTATATATAAAATTTACTTTTATTATCTTTTAAAACTTAAAAAAGATAAAAAAATAACTTATTTTAATTAATATTTAGAATAAATAGTTAATTAAATATAAGTCTACAAAATCCATAAAATGATTATATTTTAATACTTTTAAGAAAAAATATGATTATAAAATAAGAATATTCTTAATTATTTTTTATAATTTATAATTTAATAATAAAAGCAAAAATTTAAATATTTTTTAAAGAAATGATTTTAAAAGATAATTTAGATAAAATTCCAAAATGAATTTAGAAGAGAAATTAAAACAACTACCAAATGAAGCTGGAGTTTATCAATATTTTGATGAAAAAGGTAAACTTTTATATATAGGAAAAGCAAAAATTTTAAAAAATAGAGTTAAATCTTATTTTAAATTTACTCCAAAACTACTACCAGCAGATAAACTAAGTCCACGTATATATAAAATGATAACAGAGGTTAAATCATTAGAATGGATAGTTGTACCAAATGAACATGATGCTTTAATTTTAGAAAATTCTCTTATAAAACAACTAAAACCAAAATACAATATATTACTTCGTGATGATAAAACATATCCTTATATTTATATAAATTTCAATGAAAACTTTCCAAGACTTGAAATTACAAGAAGAGTATTAAAAGAAAAAAATATTAAATATTTTGGTCCCTACTCTACTGGTGCTAGAGATATGCTAGATTCTATATATGAAATAGTTCCTTTAGTACAAAAAAAATCTTGTATCAAAGGTAAAGAAGCTTGTCTTTTTTATCAAATAAAAAAATGTTTTGCACCATGTGAAGGGAAAATTTCAAAAGAAGAGTATTCAAAATTAGTTGATAATGCTTTAAATTACATTTACAATAAAAATAAACTTATCTCCAAACTAACAAAAAAAATGGAAGAATATAGCAATGAGTTTAGATTTGAAGAAGCTATGAAATTAAGAGATAGGATAAAAACTATTGAAAAATCTCAAATACAAACTGGTATGGATTTAGCTACAAATGAAAATATTGATCTTTTCGCAATAAAAATAAAAGATACAAAAGCGGTACTAGTAAGAATGTTTTTTAGGGATGGGAAATTAGCTTCTAGTAATCACAACTATATAAAGCCAAATAAAGAAGATATTACTATCGATATACAAGAAGCTTACGAAAGAGCTATAATTAACTACTATGATAATGAAATCCCTGTTTTACCTGATGAGATTATCATTACAACAGAATTAGAAGAAAAAGATGAAATTGAAAACTTTATAAAAGAAAAATTCTCTAAAAAAATACCAATTATAACACCAAAAAGAGGAAAGAAAAAAGAGATTTTAAATGTCGCATTAGATAATTGTAATGAGCTATTAAGACTCTCTTCCGTAAAAGATACAAGCTCAGTATATTCACAATTAAAACAATTATTCAATCTTGATAAAGTTCCTAATAGATTTGAATGCTTTGATAATTCACATATGATGGGACAAGCTACTGTAGGAGCTATGGTAACATGGGAAGAGAAATTTGAAAAAGGTGATTTTAGACATTATAATCTAGAATCAAAAGATGAATACTCTCAAATGAGAGAAACTCTATTAAGAAGAGTAGAAAGTTTTGAAAAAAACCCCGCACCAGATATGTGGGTCATAGATGGAGGTGAAACTCTTCTTAAACTTGCAATTGATATTAGAAACTCATGTGGAGTAAATTTAGATATTGTAGCAATTGCAAAAGAGAAATTAGACTTTAAAGCTCATAGAGCAAAAGGTAGTGCAAAAGATATTATATTTTTTGAAAACAATGGTATAGTTGAAAAGTTAGATTTACTTCCTAGTGATAAACGTCTACAATTTATACAAAGATTAAGAGATGAGGCGCATAGATTTGCTATATCATTTCATAAAAAACAAAAAAGAAAAGAAGATACACAAATCTCTTTATTACAAATCAAAGGTATAGGTGAAGCAAAAATGAAAAAACTTCTTTTATATTTTGGAACATTTGAAAATATAAAAAACTCTTCTTTAGAAGAATTAAAAGATGTTCTAAACGAAAAAGATGCTATGCTTATAATAAATTATTTTAAAACTCTTGAAGGTTAAAACCTTGGCAAAAATCATTTTAAATAAATCAAACTATTTTCATAATCTAAAACTTGCTGAAGAAAAATTAGGTTCTAAAGATAAAATTGCAGTTGTATTAAAAGATAATGCATATGGACATGGACTTATAGAAGTTTCTACAATGGCAAAAGAATATGGAATAACTAAAGCTGTAGTAAGAACTATCGAAGAAGCAGAAAGAATTGAGACATTTTTTGAGCAAATCTTAATTTTAGCTGACACTGATATTCACACTTATTCACATACTTTTCACATAGCTGTAAATAGCCTTGAAGATATTGAAAGGTTACCCGAAAACACGAATGTTCATATAAAAGTTGATACAGGAATGCATAGAAATGGGATTTCAATAGAAAACCTAGAAGAGGCTATTCATGGGCTTTTAAGAAGAAAACTGAACTTAACTGGTGTTTTCACTCACTTTAGAAGTGCAGATGAATTATCATGTGAATTCTTTTGGCAAAGGTCAGTTTTTATACAAGCAAAAAATCTTATAAAGTCCTTATGTGAAAAACTTTTTATAACTATCCCTAAGTTTCATTCTGCTAATTCTTCAGCTTTATTTAGATTTAAGAATTACGAAGAGGATTTTGCTCGATTAGGAATAGCTCAATATGGATACTTAGAAACTAATTCAGTGTTTGATAATCCAAAATTAAAACCTGTCATGTCTCTTTGGGCAGAAAAAATTGTAACAAGAGAACTAAAGAAAAATCAAAAAGTTGGTTATGGTGGAAAATATTTAGCAAAAGAAAATATGAAAGTATCAACTTATAAAGTTGGTTATGGAGATGGATTTTTAAGATTAAATGCTAAAGACACATATTTTACACCAAAAGGTTATCAAATCTTGGGAAAAGTTTCTATGGATAACTTATCTATTAATTGTGAAGATGATGAAGTATGTATTTTTGATGATGTTAGAAGCTTAGCTAAAATACATGACACGATAACATATGAAATAACCACTACTTTAAATCCAAATATTCCAAAAGAGATTCGATAATGAAAACTTTATTTTTTCTACTTTTTATACTTAGTCACATGTATTCATATACCTTTGAGCAAGTAAAAGAGTTTGAGAAAAATAATAGCACATTAAAATCAATCTCTTTATACAAAAAACTAATTGAAAAAAATAACACCAATGCAATGTTTCATTTAGCAAAAATATATATTCAAGGTAAAGAGATACAAAAAAATATAAATGAAGCAAAAAAACTTTTAGAAAAGGCAAGTGAACTAAACCACAATAAATCATCTTATCTTTTAGGAAAACTTTATTTATCTAAAAAAACACATTTTCATAATTTAGCAAAAGCTTACAATAGTTTTGTAAAAGCAGCCAATAATGAATATGCCCCAGCACAAAATATGGTTGGACAATTTCTAGTAAATGGGATTGCCGTTGAAAAAGATTATAAATTAGCAGTAAAACTGTTTGAAAAAGCTTCTAAACAAAACTACATTGATGCACAATGTAATCTAGCTTTTATGTATGCAAGTGGAAAAGGTGTATTCCCAAACTTTGGTAGAGCTCATCAATTTGCCAAAAAAGGGAAAGAACTTGGCAATAAAAAATGTATAAAAGTTTGGAACGATTTTAATCTTGCAAAGTATCCAGAAGACAAAGGCTGGAAATTTAATTTCTATACTAATCCCGAAAACTAGTCATATTTAAAAAAACTACATTTTCTTTGTATTAATTCTTATATTTTTTACTATAATATACGTTACAGTTATTATATTAATTGAAATCTTTTGGGAATAAAAATGAAAGAAAAAAAAATTGTTGGAAGAAAAGAGATAATCTCTATTTTAGATTTAAATCTAATTGACTTAGATGCAAAAGTTGACACAGGAGCAGATTCAAATGCTTTACATTGTGATGATATTACAATTCATAATGATAGTGTAGAGTTTACCCTTTTAGATGAAGTTCATCCATCTTATCACGGGAAAAGGATGAAATTACCAATATATAAGATAAAAAAAGTTAAAAGTTCAAATGGACAAGTACAATTAAGGCCTTCTATAAAAGTTAGTGTTGAGTTTATGGGGAAACATTATAAAAGTGTTATTTCACTAACAAATAGAGCAGATATGAAGTTTCCAATGCTTATAGGAAGGCGTTTTTTAAATGATAGATTTTTAGTTGATGTTTCACAAGAATATATAAGTAAAAAGAAGAAGGAACTATAAATGTTAGTATATATTTTATCAAGAAATTCGGAATTGTATTCAACAAAAAGACTTGTTGAAGCAGCTGAGCAAAGAGAATGGGAAGTAAGAGTAATAGATTATTTAAAATGTAGTATTGAGATAATGAAAGGTGAACTAAAAATAAATTATTTAGGTAAAGAGTTACCAAAACCTGATGCAATTATTCCTAGAATTGGTGCAAGTAGAACTTTTTATGGTACGGCTATGGTTAGACACTTTGAGATGATGGATGTATTTAGTGTAACAGGAAGTTTAGCAATAAAAAGAAGTAGAGACAAATTAAGAAGTTTACAAATATTATCAAAAAATGGTGTTGATATGCCAAAAACTGTATTTGCATCAAATAAATCTAGTGCAAAAGATGTTATTGCTTTAAGTGGGGGAACACCATTAGTTTTAAAAATTCTTGAAGGTACTCAAGGAGTTGGAGTTGTACTAGTTGAAACACTTAAAGCAGCAAAATCAGTACTTGATGCTTTTTATGGTATGGATGTAAATCTACTTGTTCAAGAGTTTATTGAAGAAGCAGGTGGAGCAGATATTAGAGTATTTATTGTTGATGGCGAAGTTGTTGGAGCAATGAAAAGACAAGGTGCAGAAGGAGACTTTAGATCAAATCTACACCAAGGTGGAAGTGCAAGTGCACACAAACTAACTAGAAAAGAAAAAAGTACAGCTTTAGCAGCAGCAAAGGCTATGGGGCTTGGAGTTTGTGGAGTTGACATGATACCTTCATCAAGAGGTCCACTTGTTATGGAAGTTAACTCTTCTCCTGGACTAGAGGGTATAGAGAAATCAACAAATATTGACATTGCAGGTAAAATCATGGACTTTATCGAAAAGAATGCTTCACCTGAAGTTGATGATGAAGAGAAACCAAAAAGAAAAAGAAGAATAAAAAAAGATAATATTGGAGCATAAAACTTGGATAAAAGTAATGATAAATTTATATTGTCTGGTAAAGAGATTGAAAAAGGTACTATAACTACTTTACATATTGAACTTCCAAAACTTTATCAAACTCCAGCAACTCTTCCTATAAAAATTATTAGAGGGAAGAGAACTGGTCCAACTATATTTATAAGTGCAGCTATTCATGGAGATGAATTAAATGGTATAGAGATTATTAGAAGATTTAAAAAATTAAATATCCTAAAAAGAGTCAAAGGAACAATAATATTAATCCCAATAGTAAATATATATGGGGTTATGACCTTGTCAAGATATATGCCAGATAGGAGAGATTTAAATAGGTCTTTTCCTGGTACAAAAAAAGGTTCTCTAGCAAGTCGCGTTGCAAAAACTTTTTTTGATGAAATTGTTAAAAAATGTGATTTTGGAATTGATCTACATACTGCATCTATTCACAAATCTAATCTTCCTCAAATAAGAGCAAATATAAATGATGAATTTACTTTTAAATTGGCAAAAGCTTTTGAAGCTCCTGTAATTCTTCACTCTGAATTAAGAGATGGTTCATTAAGAGAAGCAGCTCAAGAGGATGATATCCCTATTCTTCTTTATGAAGCAGGGGAAGCACTAAGATTTGATGAAACTTCTATTAGAATAGGAGTAAAAGGTATTGTAAATGTTTTAAGAGAATTGGAAATGATACCTAAAACAACTGTAAAAAGAAAAAGACTTCCAATAATTACAAAAAGCAGTCAATGGATTAGAGCAACAGAGAGTGGAATTTTAAGAACTATTAAAAGACTTGGTGAAACGGTACATGAAAATGAGATAATTGCTTATATTGACGACACTTTAGATGATGAGAGTTTTGAAATTAAAGCACAATTTGATGGAGTTATTATCGGTAAATCTGAGATACCTCTTGTACAAGAAGGGGATGCTATTTTCCATATTGCAAAATTTAAGAACCTAGAAACTGCCGAAAATAAAATTGAATACTTTAATGAAAATGCTATTGAAAATAGTGAATTTATAGAATTAAATAAAGAAGAGATTATCGAATAATCTTTTCTTCTACAATAAAATTACTGTTGCTAGTCCTAAGAAACTAAAAAAACCAACTACATCTGTTACTGTTGTTAAAATCACTGTTGAACCAATAGCTGGGTCAATATCAAATTTTTCTAAAAGTATAGGTATAACTGCACCAAAAAAACCTGCACCCAAGAGATTTATTACCATCGATAAAGCAATTACTAATCCTAAAAGAGGAATTTTAAACCAAAAAAATGCGATAAAACCTATGATAAAAGCAAAAATAAATCCATTTGCTAAAGAGATTAAAACCTCTTTACTTATAGTTTTTTTAGCATCTTCATAACTAATCTCACCCAAAGCCATCTGTCTTACTGTTACTGTTAATGTTTGTGTTCCTGCATTTCCACCCATTGATGCAACAATTGGCATTAAAACTGCAAGTGCCACTAAAGATTGTATAGTTGCATCAAATAAGCCTATAACAATTGAAGCTAAAATAGCTGTAATTAAGTTTATTCCTAACCATATTGCTCTTTTTCTACCAATTAAATATATACTCTCTTCGTGTTCTGCATCATCATTAACCCCTGCTAAAGAGTATAATTGTTTGGTATCTTGTTCTTGAATAACATCATGAATATCATCATGAGTAATTCTTCCCAATAATTTTCCATTATCATCAACAATAGCTAAAGCACTTAAATTATAGTGGGTGAACATCTCAACAACTTCACTTATATCACTTTTATGACTTGAAGAATAGTTTGTTATTTTATCTTCAGGTATTTCATTGAATTTTTGTTCTTTTTCATAAAGAATTAACTCTTCTAATCCCAGTCCACCTATTAGCTTTCCATTTTTATCAACTAAGAAAACATGGAAAATATTATCTAATAAATCATCTTCTTTTAATTTTTTTAATCTTTTTATTGCTGTTCCTATATCTTCATCCAAAGTTGCACTAAACAACTCACTTTGCATATATGAACCAGCTTCATCATCTTCATAAGAGTTTAATCTTTCAATTATCTTTTTATCTTTATCATCAAGTTTTGATAAAATTGTTTGTGCTAATTCTTCATCTTTTTGTGAAATATTATAAATAAGTTCAGAAGCATCATCACTATCCATTTTTGATGTAATATTTGCAATTTTCTTATCACTTATAACCTCTGTAATCTCTTCTTGGATATAACTAGGCATTTCACAAAGCATCTCTGCAAAAAGTTCACTTGGAATCTTCTTACAAATATACTCATACTCTTTTTCATCTAAATCTCTTAACTTTTCTAACTCTTTTGCTAAATCATAAGGGTGTACTTCAGAGTTACCTGCTTTATAATCCTCAATAGCTTCTAATAATAAATCTTTCACATCTTTAACTTTTAACTCATCCATATTAAATCCATTTAAATTTTTTTAATAAATAGTATTGTAGTACACCCATCACTAATAAAAACACAGTAAAAATCATAAAAGAGTTTGTATTTTCAGCTCCTGGAATTCCTCCTACATTTATACCCAAAAGACCTGTTAAAAATCCAAGTGGTAAAAATATTGCAGAAATAATAGATAAAAGATACATTCTTTTATTCATCTGTTCAGTAACCTTATTTGTCAATTCATCTTGAACTAAAGCAACTTTATCATTAATTGAATCTAACTCTTCTACATATCTTATTAGTTGGTCATTTATCTCTCTTAATTGAATCTTATCATAATCATTTATCCATGAAATCTTCGCATGATACAAAGTATATATAGCTTCTCTTTGAGGAGATAGATATCTTCTTAAAGCAATAGCTTCTCTTCTAATAGTTGAAATTTTTGTTCTAAGTTCTAAACTATTTGATTCTATAACTAATTCCTCAATCTCTGAAGCATTATCTTGAATATTGTCAATTGTCCCTTCCATTCTACAAGTTAACCTATCTGCAATAGCAACTAAAAACTCTGAACTATTTATAGGTCCTTTGTTATGATTTAGACTATTAACAATATCTTTTACAGATAATAAATCTCTTTTTTTTGTACTGATAATTAGATTTTCACTTATATATAACCTAATAGAAATCATATCCTCAGGGTCAGAATTAGGATTAAGATTTACTCCCCTTAATGCAATTAAAATATTTTCATCAAGAATTGTTGTTCTTGGTCTTGTTTCATCTGTTAATAAAGCTTCAACAGCAATAGGGTCAATTCCACTGTATTCTGCTATCCATTCATTTGCTTCAGAACTTGAATAAACAAAATGTACCCATAATAATAAACCATCATCATATTCATAATTTTTTAAGTGTTCATAAGAGATCTCTTTTGCTGAACCTTTTTTATCAAATACTAATGCATGAACTAAACCCTTTTGACTCATCTATTTTCCTTATAAAAATTCAACTCTATTTTTACCAAGCTTTTTTGCTTTATATAGGGCTTCATCTGCTCTTTTTATCAAAGTATCTATAGTATCTTTTTCATTTACTGTTGCGACACCAAAACTTGCAGTTTTTTGTCCAATATCAGTAAAAGTATAATTTTCTAGTTCTGTTCTTGCTTTTTGAGCTAAAACTTGAACTCCTTCTACATCAGTGTAAGGACAGATTATAAGAAATTCTTCTCCACCCCATCTACAAAAGCTATCTACATCTCTGATAGTTTTATTTATAACATTTGTAAACTCAATTAACACTCTATCACCTTGATTGTGTCCATATAAATCATTCACTGATTTAAAATCATCTAAATCAATAAAAATTAAACTAAATGGTTCTTTAAATCTTCTCCATACAGTAAATTGATAATCAATTATTTCATTAAATTTTCGTCTATTATAAATACCTAATAAAGAATCGGTTAAAGACAACTCCTCAACAAGCTTTTTATCTGTTATATCAAACCTAACAGATTGATACCCCATAACTTCACCAAAAGCATCATATATTGGCTCTATCTTTACATTTACCCAATAAAAATCCCCGTTTTTTTTCTTATTCTTTATTTCACCTGACCAGACTTCACCTCTTTTTATAGTTTTCCACAACTCTTCATATATAGAAGAGGACATATCAGGATGTCTAACAATGTTATGAGATTTTCCTATTAACTCTTTTTTACTATATCCACTAATTTTACAAAAAGCATCACTAGCATAAACAATTATCCCTTTAAGTTAGTTATCGAGATTAACACATATTTATCTACAGTTTCAACATAAGTATCAAGTCTCTTTTTCTGTTTTATAATCTTCATCATGCTAAGGATATTTGTATTAAACTCCTCTTTATCGACAGGAACAGTGATAAAATCTTTTACACCACTTTTATAAAATTTTCCTCTTATCTCTTTTAATTCCATTAAATCATTTTTATTTTGTGCACCTGAGAATACAACTGTATCTTTAAACTTAATATCTTGTTTTATCTCTCTACAAAGTTCTATACCACTTCCACCTTTTATACTCTCATCAATATATATTACTCTTAAATTATCTTCTTTACTTAATATACTTTTTGCTTCTTTCATTGAAGTTGCTAATAAAGGCTCAAATAATAACGAATTGAATATTTGTACGAGAGATTCCAATTTGTCAGCTTTTCTATTGTCATAACAGATTAAGACTTTTCTGCCATTAAAATACTCTAAACCTTGTAATAAATCTGCTAAATAAAACTTACCTGCATAGTTATTATTTATTACATAATCTATAATTGAATACTTTTCTAACTCTCCATATTTACTAGATGTAAGCTCTTCAACAGTAGCTATAGTAGGAATTTTTTTTTCTAAAACATATTCAACAATTTTTTTGCCATCATCATCTGTTTTTTCAAAATCTACAATTGCTGCAAAAAAGCTTTCATTTGTTAATTGTTCTAATACTTGTTCTAAGGATAAGGCTAAAATAAACTGAAATCTTCTGTCTTTTATTCTTTCTTGTAAAAAAGCTACTAACTTAATATCATTATCTGAAACTAGAATTTTATGTGTCAAGATTACACCTTTGTTAAGTATATAATATTAATCTATTATATCAAAAAAAAGGATAAGAGTTAAACAACTAAAGCATCATGCCATTGTACAATTGATAATCTATACCCCTCTTTTACTTTTAAAACTTCATGGGTAAAATAGGGGTTACTTAAAAAAAGTACCATATCTCCTGCTTCAGGCTTAAAATTTATTTGATTTCCATCTTTGTCATATAAATAATTAAATACTAATTCACCACCACTAAAAGTATTAAAAGAGGAATTATTATCATAAGAAGTTGCAAAAAGAACACTTGTCAGTTTCCTATTTGGTACAACACATTTAAATCCAATAAGTTTATCATTATCCATAATCATATTCGAATCGTCACTATGAGCAACATAAAAAGAATCTTTTTTATACTCTAAGACTTGTATTTTTGTACTTGTTGTAAGTGCGATATTAAAATATTGCTCTATTTTTGATTGATAAAGTTTAAACATTTTATTATAAAGAGTTCTATATTTTTTATCTAGTTTATAAATTTTTGTTTTTCTAATATTTTTATCAATATGATTTTCATAATTTTCAGATTTAACTTTTGCATCAATTGCATCATTGTCTTTTATTTTTGAATTAACAATCTCATCACAAATATCTTTTGAAAAAAAGTTTTTGATTACCAAAAATGGATAATCATGATAAGGATTAGGAAGTAGTTTTGTTTCAATGTCAAGTGAGTTTAAAAAACTATCACAATAAACATAATTGCTTATTTGTTCAAGCTGTTTTGGATTCATAATTACCTTCTAAAAAAAATTAAGAAAGGAATTATAAACCAAAATCTGGAAAATAATCTAAAAAAAATCTTAAATTCTTTTTAGATTAAAAAAAGCTCTATTTTATAGGAAATATTTAAAAGAAATTTATTATTTACTTATATCTTTAAGAAGATATTTTACAGAATTTTTTTCTAAAAAATCTACAAATTTTGAGAAATACTTATTAACAAGAGTTTCATCTATTCCATTTAAAGAGATTACTACCATCCTTTTTTCATCTATAATTTTAGGTAAAGAGGATAATTCAACTTCAACTGGCACTGTTTTCATAATATCTATCAAATCATTTTCTCCACAGTAAGCAGTTAACGATTTTCTATATTTTTGTAATCTATTTTTTTCATAATGTTTATCTAAAGCTTCAACAACCATTGATTGACTCATTGAAGGGAAACCTGGAGTAAAGAAAAATCTATCTTCTAAATAAAATCCCGGTACGTTATTTACTACATTTTTAAGAAGTTTTGCATTTATTGGAAGATGTGCCATATTCACTCTATGAGGATAAGCTTCATCTCCAAATTGATTTATTATTAACTCTTTTGATTTCTCATGGTATTCCATTTTCCCATCAGTAAAAACTTTTGCAGCTACTTGTCTTGTATAATCGTCTGGTGTAGCACCGATTCCACCATAAGAAAACATAACAGAGTTTTCATCAGCTTTAATAAGTTTATAGATATTTTCCATCAATTTTGTATCATCTTCAATTACAAAAGAAGCTTTATGTGTCCAACCTCTTTTTAATAATTGTTCATTTAAAAATGTAAAATGAGCATCTTTTCTTCGTCCGTTTAATAATTCTGTACCAATTATTACAGAATAAAAATTAACTTCTTTATTCATTATATTTTCGATTGGATAAATTGATCTATTTCAGAAACAATTTCCGCAATTGTTCTCTCACCATCAATTTTTTTCAAAATACCTTTATTTGAATAAAATTCTTGAATATCTTTTAGTGGTTCAGTATAAACATTCATTCTGTTATTAAAGACCTCAACATTGTCATCTGCACCTCTTGCACGACCTAAAACTCTATTTCTTGCAACCTCTTCAGAAACTACCACTTCTATAGTATTAACTAATTCAACTTCTGTTTCTGTTTCTAAATATTTATTTAATTCTGTCATTTGTTCAACACTTCTTGGATAACCATCAATTATAACAATATCTGTTGGAGCACTTTTTATAGCACTTAATATTGTTTCAATAGCAATGTCAATTGGTACAAGATTTCCTTTTGATACACAAGACTCAATTACTGCACCTCTTTGTGAGCCACTAGCAATCTCAGCTCTAAACATATCTCCAGTTGAATAATGTGTGATTTTTTTATGTTTCTCAGCAATCAATTCTGCATCAGTAGTCTTTCCAGAACCAGGGGCTCCAATGATTAAAAAAAGCTTTTTCATTTATAATATCCTTGCCAATTGTCTTCATGTGTGTTAAAAAAAGATTGACATTTTATCTAAAAATATCTATAACTTAAATAAGACAATTAATTTTCAGCTTTATACTGTTCGATAAAATCCTCAAGTAAATAGTCAACTACAGATTCATAAATATCATTTTCTAAATCTTCTGCTTCAAAACTATCATCTTTTTTATATGTTATGGCTAAAGCTTCAACAGAGGTATCTCTAGCAGGCAAAACATCTTCAGAAATAAATATTGAAGTTTGGACAAATTCAACATCTTTTATCTTGTTTATCTTTATTTTTACAAGAAAATTAATATATTTATCTGTAGTAGTTTTTATACCAAGTTTTTCAAGTTTATTTTTTATATTTGTTTCAAGTTTATTTTCAAGCTCTTTTGAAATATTTTCTTTTTTATTTAATATTTTTATATTAAGCTCTTTTACATTTTCAAGATTAAATGGAGTTATACCAAATGAGTAAACAACAACTGTAAACAGCAAAATCAACTTTTTCATTTACTACTTGCCTCTTTTAAAATATAATAGAACTCTTTTTTATTTTTATAACCTAATACTTTTGAAACAATCTCTTCATTTTTATTTATAAAATAAGTTGTAGGAAACACTTTTGCTTGGAATTTTTTAGGATAATTATTTGATGCTTCATCAACAATTAATGGGATAAAATCTCTTTTTATCAAAGAAGCAATATTTGATTTTTTTAAAGTTTGTTTTTCCATTTTTCTACACCAAGGACAAGAATCTTGAACAATAAACATCATTATAGATTTATTCTCTTTTTTAGCTTTTATTAAAGCTTTAGAATAAGTTGTTTCATAAGCTAATTCATTAACTAAATCTTCTGAAATAGCAAATAGATTTGTACAAATAAGTACAAACAATGATAATAAAACTTTTCTCATATTTTTTCCTTAACTTTGCATTCCTGCACTTGATTTATTACGTCTTTGATAATACTTCTTGTCGATTACTATATTTTTTTGTTTCTCTTTTCTAACTCTATCTTTTTCAACATATATTTTTTTTCTTGTAACTGGATCTAACTCTGTATAATACATAACAGAAGAGTAAGTTCCAGGTGTTGGAGTGAAGACCTGTGCTTGTTCAGGATTCATTTTCAATTCATGGGTTGTAAACTGCTTCAACTCATGCATATCTTTCTCTTCACATCCAGGATGAGCTGCAATTAAATAATATGTTAAAAACTGTTTTTTCCCAGCTTCTTTATTTAGTCTATCATACATTTTTTTAAACTCTATTAAGGGCTGTTTCCCTGGTTTTCCCATAAGTTTTAGAACTCTATCAGAGGTGTGTTCAGGGGCAACTTTCATTTGTCCACTAATATGATGATTTACTAACTCTTTTAAATACTCATATCCATGCTTTTTATCGGCTGGGATAAAATCATACCTCAAACCAGAAGCAACAAAAGCTTTTTTTACACCCGGTACTTGTCTAATATCTCTTAAAAGCTTAAGGTGTCTACTATGGTCAACTTTCATAACTTTACAAAGTCTATCATAATCAACACATCTTATATCATCACAAGTACCTTTTTTAAGTTTTTTACCACATTCATATCCATACATATTTGCTGTTGGTCCACCAACGTCAGAAATAATACCTTTAAAACTTTTATCTTTTGTAAACTCTTTTGCTTCCCAAAGAATATTCTTTTCACTTCTTGTACGTATTGTTCTTCCTTGATGAACACCAATAGCACAGAAGTTACACTCACCCCAACACCCATGGTGAGTTTGAATAGAAAACTTAACAGTTTCTAAACATTTTACTTTTCCTTGAGGTTTATGATATGGATGTAAATCCCTTTCATATTTATATGAAGCAACTTCATCCATCTCATTTTCATCTAAATAATCACATGGAGGATTTTGAATAGCATATCTTGTATCTACTTTTTGGCAAAGACCTTTTGCATTTATTGGGTCATTGTTTTTATAGAAATCATCAAAAAGATCTATATATTTTTCTTTATCTTTTAAACACTCATCATGGCTAGGAAGTTGGATATAATCTTCAACTGGCTCTTTAGAAATATAACAAACTCCTCGAACTTTTTTTGGATCTAATCCTTTATCTAAAGCTGTAGTGAATTCTCTAATTGCCATCTCACCCATACCATAAATAAGATAATCAGCTTTTGCATCAAAAAGTACAGGTTTTCGTAATTTGTTTGACCAAAAGTCATAATGGGTAACTCTTCTTAAACTAGCCTCAATACCACCTAAAACTATTGGTGCAGTATCTTTATAATGTCTTCTAATAAGATTTGTATATACTAATGTTGCCCTATCAGGTCTTTTGTCATTTGTTCCACCAGGAGTATAATCATCTATATTTCTAAATTTTTTTGTAGCGGTATAGTTTGATACCATTGAATCAATACTTCCACCACTAACTCCCCAGTAAAGTCTAGGTTCTCCTAATCTTTTTATATCATCATTTCTTACATCTGGCTGTCCAATAATCCCAACTTTGAAGCCTAATGCTTCTAGGATTCTTCCAACAACAGCAACTCCAATAAAAGGAGAATCTATATAAGCATCTCCTGATACTAAAATCACATCACATTGGCTCCAGCCTCTTTTATTCATCTCTTCTTTTGTTGTAGGTAAAAACATTCTTTATCTTTAAAATTTTTTTTCAATTTTATCTAAAATGTTTTAACCTATTATATAAATTTCTAATTAGTTGAATCTCTTTGTGTTAAATTGTTATCTATTTTTTTAATATCTAAAATCATTGCAACTTCAGGTTCATCCAAATCATCAATCTCAACTATACTTTCTATTAAAGCCCCTGCCCCTAGAAAATGGCTTTGAATTTGTTGAATTGATTTTGACTCCACTAAAGATATACTCTCTAAAGAGGATACGAGTATTCCAATACAATGCTCTTTATTATCTTTGTCATATTCTAAAAGTATAATTGTTTTTAACTCTTCGTCTTTAATCTCTTCATTTATAAAACTTCTAATATCTAATACAGAAATAAGTCTATCTTTATGTAAAACCATACCTTTAAAAGGATTTTTCTTATCCATATCGATAGATTTTTCTAGTTTTTCAATACCAATTGATTCTATTACATTTTTTGCATGAACTGCTAAAAATTTTTTACCTAATCTAAAAGTTGCTAACTCTACACTATTTGAATCTAATGATTTTTTCAAAATATTATTATTTATAAATTTTTTTCTTTTTATTTTAGATAATCCATTTAAACACTTTTTCCCAATATAGATAAAAACTAAACAAAAAACATCGTTTTCATAATCATCTTCACTACTTTTATATTCTCTATATCCTTTTGAGCATCTAACTCCTAAAGCATAGTATTTATTATCTATTTCAATAATTTCACTTAATTTTTCATTGTTTTTCAATTTGAAAAACTTATCATCTATATTTATCTTTGAATTTATACTAAGCTCTTTATTTGTTGAGGAGATAACATTTTTATCTCTATTGGCAAATATTGCAAAAACAGTTGAATTATCACTTGGTAAAGACTCTTCTAGCATCGCATGAAATTGAGGAGTAGAATCAAAAACTATTGCTATTCCACCATTTATCTTTGAATCATCTTCAAAAGATCTAATTGCACTACAATATACATAAGTTGATTCATTATTATAAAGATTTGTTTTTTCAAAATCGGATACACAATACTTTTGTGTATTTTTTAAATTCAAAGTATTTTCAACCCAAGGAGTAGAAAGAACTTTTCCTATCAAATGTTTCTCTTTATCATTAGAAACTGCAATAATTTTCCCATCTTTATCAAATACAAGTAGATTTGTATATACTGTATAAAGGTCATTTATATATTTTAATATAGATGAAATTTGCTCCTCTTTTTGCTCTAGTGTATCTCTATCATCTAATGCTTTTCTAAAATATGTAGTTAATGCCCACCATCTACAATCATTTGCTCTTTCATATAGATTTCTATCCATAATATCTATAGCTAGAGATGATAAAAACTCACTATCTTTTAAAATAGAATTAATAATTGTTCTATTCAGATTATTTAAAGATGAATTTGCTTTTAATCCAGTTACACCAATCTCTGATAATAAAGATTTGGAAAACTCTCTATTTGATGAATTTATTTTACTTTGAGCAACATTTCCATTCCAAATCACCCTACTTAGATTATCTTGGATATTTTTACTTTTGTTAAATACCTCTTTTAAATCCTTTGAAAAGTGTTGTTCATTATTCATCATAGCTTCAATTATATTATCATCAACAACTTTTTTAGTATTTGATTCTTCACTTAAAAATGCATATTCTAAAGGTATCATAATATGTCCATACCATTTTAGACCATTAAAACCTTGATAACCATTTGTTAGACAAGATTTTGATATAAAATCTCTACCCGCAAAAGATACAATCTTATATTTGGAATCTATAATAATCTCTTGCTTAGAGTTTAAAGGGATACAATCTTCATCGCTTGAAGCAATTACATATCCATCTTCATCAAGTAAAGTTATTGTTTCTTTGTTTTTTTTATCAACAAGATTATTGAAAATTCCTTTCATCTCATCTGTAAATTTGAAACAAAGACACAATACACCAAGCGATTCAGAATTAAAATCATTGGTTCTTGTAACTTTATATGAATAAACTAAAGATTTGTTATATTGTGGTAAGAAGTTGTGCGCTCCATATGTTTCAATATACTCTTCACTTGTATTTAAAACTTTATTGATAAAATTTAAATCAATATTTTCTATATTTATATTTTCATCTAATCTTGCAACTACTTTCCCCTTAGTATCTGCAAGAACAATATCATAATACACAGAATATTTTTTCACATATTCCAAAAATCTTTTTTGTATCCCCTTTTTTAAAACTGTACTCTCTTTATTGTATTTTGAAACATAATGCAGTAAAAAATCTCTAATATCGTCATCTGTAGCTAAAAAGCCAATATCTGCCGTACGCTCAAATAGATTTCTAATTACTATATCAATTGCAACTTGTGCTTTAAAACCCATCTCAGCAGTAACTTTTTTAACAGTTTCATCACTTAAATGATTTAATAATGTAGTAGTAAGATTTAAAAAATTTTCTTTTGTTTTTCCTATATCTATATTGATATCACCCAACTGCCCTAATAATGCAAATATATCCCAAGATGAGCTAAGTCTTCCCAATTCTTCCCTATACTTATCTACATCTTCAATATGTTTTATTATTGGATAAAGCTCTTTTTTTACCTTTATCCCTTTATAATCCATTAAATTTCTTGACATTTAATACTCCCTTTATAGTATTTGAATATTACTACAAAATCAAAAAATAATTTTATATTATCTGTATAAAATATACACAACTATATATTTTTATATACTTTCTTATTATTGCATAGTGAGTTATAGTTAAATGAATAGATTAATCAAATGTCGATAGATAGGGATTTGGATTTTTTTAATATAATTGTTTTATATAATTATTATGGAATTAATATGTAATTTTATTGGTAATATTTTTTTCATTATAAAATATACTTTTGAAAAATAATTTTAAGCCAATGTTAAAAATTCTCTATACCTCTTAAAATTGTATAAAGATTTACTTTCCAATGTCTAGTATAAATATTATATTCTATAATCTTGCCATCTATATAACCTTTAAAGGATTGGGCAACTCTAAAATCTGCCTCGTTTGAAATCAAAATATGTTTAATATTTTCTTTTCTTACAAACTTTAGTAAAGAAGAAACTTCATCAATATGTAACATTCTATATTCACGATGGTAATTATTTATTCTAAATCTATTTGTAAAATAGTCTAATTCATTATTAAATGAAAAAATACCATAAAGTTCACTTTCATCAAGCCTTTTTTTAATATCTAAATATGTTTCATCTAATTCATTTAAAAAATTCTCATAGTTTACTTTATAAATATCTTTGTCATATGGTCTAATTTTAATAATAGCCTCATATATATTTTTTGCAATATCTCTTGCAGATATAGGGTCTAACCAGATATAAGGATTAAATTTCCCATTTTTTAGTTTTAAAAAAAGAAGAGATTCACTCATATTAAAAACTTTTAAATTTGGATTTCTCTTTTTAAAATAATCTTCTATAGTTTTCTCTTCATCTAATCCAAAATTAAAATAGTAATGACTTGTTGCAAACTTTTTAGTCTCTTCTAAATTATCAAGATTAAACTTTGTTGCACTTTGTTCAATTACTCTTATATAAACAGTTTTATCTGCAATTTTTTTTAAAAAGAAGGCTTCAATTGGATAAGTTACAGTTACAGCCGTCATAGAGAAAGCTGATGAGAAGAAAAGCAATAATATGAAAAAAATTTTAAACATATTATTGCCTATATTTTTATGCCTCGATTTTTCTTATTCTAAGGCTTAATTCTTTTAATTGGTCAGTATCAACAGCAGATGGGGCATCTGTAAGAAGACATTGAGCTCTTTGCGTTTTAGGGAAAGCAATTACATCTCTAATAGAATCAGTTCCAGCTAAAAGCATAATTAATCTATCAAATCCCATTGCAAATCCACCATGGCTTGGTGCACCATATTTAAGTGCATCTAATAAGAATCCAAATTTTTCTTGTGCATCTTCATCTGAAATTCCCATAAGTTTGAATACTTTTGATTGAATCTCTTCTTTATGAATTCTGATTGAACCACCACCAAGCTCAGTTCCATTTAATACAATATCGTATGCAATAGATTCAATATCTTCTATATCTTCAATATTATCTAAATCACATTTTTCTAAATTTGGCATTGTAAATGGATGGTGTAACGCTTTTGTTCTTCCATCTTCAACTTCAAACATTGGGAAATCAACAACCCAAACAAACTCAAAAGTATCACTAGGGATAATATCCATTTGCTCTGCAAGGTATAATCTAAATCTTCCCATATAATCACATACAGTTTTTTTATCCCCTGCTCCAAAGAATACTACATCACCAACTTCAAGAGAAGTCAATTTTATAATCTCTTCTAAATCAGCCTCAGAGAAGAATTTAGTAAGTGGTCCTTTTAGACCATCTTCTTTCATTTGGAAGTAACCAAGACCTTTAGCTCCAAATTTTCTAACGTAATCTTCAAAACCTTTCATTTGTCTTTTAGAAAAAATATTATCTCCATTTGGACATTTTAAAGCTTTAATTCTATTATTTTTTGTATCTTTTGCAATTGAAGCAAAAATCTCATTTGTTGAGTTAGCAAAAACATCAATTACATCCACCATAGCCATATCAAATCTTAAATCAGGTTTATCAGAACCATATTTTTCCATAGCTTCTTTATATGTAATTCTAGGGAAAGTAGTAGGAACATCTTTTCCACAAGCTTTAAATGTATCATGAATAAGTTTTTCAGCTACTTGAATAACATCTTCTTGTGTACAAAAACTCATCTCAACATCTATTTGAGTAAACTCTGGCTGTCTATCTGCTCTTAAATCTTCATCTCTAAAACATTTAGCGATTTGAAAATATTTATCAAAACCAGATACCATTAATAATTGTTTAAATAATTGTGGTGATTGTGGTAATGCATAAAATTCACCTGGATGAACTCTACTTGGAACAAGATAATCTCTAGCACCTTCTGGAGTAGATTTAGTTAAAATTGGAGTTTCAACATCTAAAAACCCTAATTCATTTAAACAGTTTCTTACTGCAATATTTGCAGTACTTCTTAGTTTGAAAATATCATATGATCTTTTTGTTCTAAGTTCTAAAAATCTATTTTTTAATCTAATCTCTTCATTTACTTTTTCATCACCTAATTCAAAAGGCATAGGTTTAGATCTGTTTTCTATAGTTAATGATTCTACTACAATCTCAATCTTTCCTGTAATAAGATTTGGGTTTTCTAAACCTTCACCTCTTTCTCTTACTTTACCTTTTGCAATAAGAACAAATTCATCTCTAACACTATCAGCCACTTCCCAGGCTTCTTTATTATCAGCAGGGTCACAAACTAATTGAACTAGTCCCCCTCTATCTCTTAAATCAATAAAAATAATTCCACCATGGTCTCTTCTACTGTTTACCCATCCAGCAACAGTAACAATTTCACCAATATTTTTCTCAGTTACTTCAGTACAATAATGCGTTCTCAATTCCTACTCCATCTTTTATTTCTTTTACTTTTTTACTTAAAATTTCGCGATTATACCTAAATATGACTTAATTTGCTAGTACTTTTTCAAAGCCATAAATAGTACCTTTATATAAAGTCTGTTCATAATCAGCTTGATTTTCAATAATTTTTGTTTTAATTAATTCTGATTCATTTTCATTAATAAAATAATTTGCACCAATAAGTGCTGAATAATCAACCCATTCGTAGGCTACATTTGAACCTAAAAGTTTAGTATAATCTTCTATAAAACTATCAATTTTACTAATTGAGCTTACAACATAAAAATTTTCTCTATCTTTTGGCTGAGTTAGTTTTATTAATAAAGGATTATAGTTTAATTGTGTTGATAAAACTTTTTCAGGTTCGACCTCAAATGCTGTAAGTTGTGATAATATGATAGATGACTTAACAATTGGAGTATTTAATATTATTGTACTTCCAATAATTCTTTGATCATCCATTATATATTTATATCTATTGTTTGTTCTTTCAATCTCTTTTATTACACCCGAATTTAAAAACGTTTTTTCATAAATATTCTTTAATTTACTTCCTAAATAAGACTTAACATAAAACATAGTATTTTTTTCACTAGTTAAACTTTGTAAAAGGTTTAATTGTTCCTCATAAGAGATTCCACCAAAAATAAAATTTTGATTGTATGTTATAACTTCAGCTTTATTTATTAATGGAAAATAAAACTTAATATCATCTATATCTAATGATTGATTTAAAACATCAAAACCATCTTTTGTGAACATAGTTATAACTTTTGTAAAATCTTTTTGTTTTATAAGCTCTAATTGTGCAGCGATATTTATAGGGTTTTCATTATAAGTATCAAAGGCTTCTAAGTGAAATTTTTCATTATTGTATATTAAAAATGCACTAATTGTATTTATAGTTGAATTAGCATATCTACCTACTTTAGAAGAAGGATAAAGAATTGCTATTTTTTTAATATCAGACTCTAAAACTTCAGTTTCCTCTACTACTGGTTCACTTGTCTCTTCTATCTCTTGTTTTTTCTCTTCTTGAACTGTTTTAACTACTTTTTCTTTTTTTATTGTTGGAAATTTAAATTCATTTTTACTTGAACAACCAATAAATAATAATGATACAAAAACAATTAATAATAAATTTTTCAATTTGACTCCAAAGTTGATTTAATTTTTAGCATATCATAATATGCTTCTTTCTTCGAAGATGGATTTCTTAGAAGATAACTAACACTAAATGTTGGTAAAACACTATAAGTTTTATAATTTATAAACTGCCCTCTTATTTGATTAAAAGGAACTACATCGGAACATAAAAAGTTATATGCTTTTTCACCAAGTGTAACTATTAACTTAGGATTTACCAATTCTATCTCTTTAAATAGATATGCACTACAACTACTAAAATGTGATGCATTCATTCCACTTAAACTTTTACACTTAACTAAACTTGTAATATAAATATCTTCTTTTTTTAAAGGCAAAACATTTTCAATCATTTTAGTTAATTGCTCACCATTTTTACCAGCATAATGACTTTTTAATTCATCCTCTGTTGCAGTTGGTTCATCTGTAATCAACATCAAAGATGCATTTTGATTTCCCTCACCAAAAAGAGCATGTTTTCTTACTTTTGATAATTCACATAAATAACAATTTTCAACTAATGATTTTAATTCATTAAAATTATTAGGCAAAGAATCAGAACTTAATTCTTTATTGTTAATTTCAATAATTTCATGATAACTATATCCAATAGATTTCAAAAAATTTAGGTTGTATAAAACTCTTTTTTTTACCGATTTTGTCATATGAAATTGTACAAAAATATATCTTTTGTAACAATTTGTTCCAATATATTGAACAAAAATAAACTTTTACTTGACTTTTATATAAATAGTTTGTACAATGTGATTATGAAAAGGAGTGTAATGAGTGTACCTAGCTTTAGAAAATTAGAAAAAGATTTAGAAGTAAACAAAACAACTTTGCATAATTGGAAGAAAAATAGACCGAAACTTTACGAGTTTATAATTGAGTCTTATAGAGATAAAGAATTATTAAAAAATCACCTAAATTTTATGATAGAACAAAAAAAATATTATGAAAATGAAATAGATTTAACAAAAAATAGGGTAATATAACGTCAAATAAATTTATGAGGCTTATTAGTTAGTTACTTTTTAAAGGCGCGATAACTAACTATAAGCTTCATAAGTGTGTTTATTATATCACTTCACCGTTATCAAGAATTATTTTATTACGACCCAATTCTTTAGCTTTATAAAGTAAAGTGTCAGCTTTATTTAGTGTTTCCTCATAAGATTTATAGTTTTCTCTTAATGCAGCCCCAGCTGAAAATTTTATTGTCAATTTTATATCTTTATATACAAATTTATTATTTTTTATAATATTTTTCATACGTGTTAAATAATTTCTAATATCTGAAACATTTTTATAATGTACCAAACAAATAAATTCTTCTCCGCCATACCTTGCAATAATATCTTCATCTCTTGTTAGTTTTTTTAATATTGAACCAAATGTAGTAAGCACACTATCTCCACAATCATGCCCATAAGTGTCATTTATATATTTAAAATGGTCTAAATCAATAAAAATTAGAACATATGTTGAATCAAAAGCATTGTATTCTCTCTCAACTTTTTCTGCCTCTTCTGTATAGGCTCTTCTTGTAAGTGCTTTTGTTAAGAAATCAATTGATTTCTCTTCTTCTGCTAGAGATAAATTATGTTTTAGTTTTTCAATCTGAGAATATAGTTCTTCACTCTCCTGTTTTGCTTTTATAATTTCATCATTATTATTATTGACTACATCAGAAAACTCTTCAATAACTAAAGAAAATTTTTCATATAATTTTTTTAAATCATCATCAGATGATTTCGCCAATTTCAAAGAATTTATTTCATGTTTAATATTATCAACTTCATCTAAAGTAATTATGTTTTTTTCTATTCTATTTCTTAAAAATGTTGATAGAAAAGACATAAGTTTTTTTAAATCACTATTTTTTTCATTAAATATTTTCTTATCTTCATTAATTCTAATATTTGTAATTTTTCTTAATTTTCTTATTATATTAACATTAATTAAGTTTTTTGGATCATTGGATAACTCTGTACAAACTTTATTTATTTCATCTTTAACTTGTGAAGACAATGAAGGTAACATAAAATATGAAAGATGTTTTAAGAAATATTTTAAATCTTCATTTTTAACTCTTGAAGATAAAAGTTTTGAAATCTCTCTATAAGATATTGAATTTAATGATTTTTTATCTGTTGTTGATAGTTTATTTATTAATTTATGAAATTCATCAATTTCATTAAAATGTATATTATTTTTTTCGACAATTGAAAAAAATTCTTTTTCGTAATTTTCCGGTGTTGCTTCTATGTTGTGTTGGGAAAGGTTTTTTAAAGTTAGTTTTACAACTTCACTAATTTCTTTCATATAGTTATACTCTCTAATTTAGATTGTATAACTATACAATAGAAAAAAAGATAATATGCTTAATATTATCTTTTTTATTTATATCTATGTGTGATTCTACCTTTATCAAGTGAATAAGGTGTAATTTCAACTTTCACTTTATCACCAGGTAAAATTTTAATATAGTGCATTCTCATTTTACCAGAAATATGACATAAAACCACATGACCGTTATCCAATTCAACTCTAAACATAGCATTTGGTAAAGCTTCAATAACTTTACCATCAATTACTATTACATCATCTTTTGCCACTTTATCTCCTAGTTTACTACTCTTCTACTTGACTTAAAATAACTGCTTTTCCACCGACTACAGCAACAGTATGCTCATAATGACTACCTCTTAATCCATCTGAAGAAACAACATCCCAATCATTTTCTAAAATAACTGGTTCTCTCTCTTTTTGACAAATCATAGGTTCAATACAAAAAACCATACCATTCTTAATCTTAGGTCCTGACTTTGCATTTCCTGATTCTAAATAATTTGGAATTTCTGGTTCACCATGAGGTTTTTTTCCTATACCATGACCACAAAATTTAACTAAAGGTTCATAACCTCTGTCTACAATAAATTTTTCAATCTCTAAAGATAGTTCTTTAAATCTCATACCCTCTTTTATAATACTAATAGCATGATATAAAGAGTCTTTTGCACAAGCAATTAATTCTTCATCTTCTTTTGATATCTTTCCTATAGGCATAGTAATTGCTGCATCACCATACCAGCCATCGATTTCACTTCCAATATCTAGACCTAAAATATCACCCTCTTTTAATACAGTATCATTTGGTATACCATGAATGATAACTTCATTTAAAGAAGTACAAACACCAGCAGGGAATCCATATAAACCTTTAAAAGATGGTCTAACACCAAGGTTTGCCATAAAGTCTTCACCCATTTGGTTAACTTCTTTTAAAGTCATACCTGCTTTAACATTTTGTTCTAGATGATTTAAAGTCTTCGCAACTGCTTGAGAAGCAGCGCGAAGTTTTTCGATTTCATTTGGTTTTCTTAAAGGAATAGCCATAATTTTTATAGCCCAACCGCACTAAGTGTTTGATACTTATTCATATATTGTTGTGCTTCAATTTTTCTCATTGTATCAATTGCAACTTGAACAACGATAAGAACTGCTACACCACCAAAATAGAATGGTACTCCCATAGCTTTTACTAAAAGCCAAGGCACAGTTGAAATAAGTCCTAAATAAACAGCTCCCCAAAGTGTAAGTTTACTTGCTACATCATTTAAGAAATTTGCAGTTGATTCACCAGGTCTAACTCCTGGAATAAATCCACCTTGTTTCTTTAAGTTTTCTGAAATATCTTTTGCATTAAAAGTAATTGATGCATAAAAGAATGCAAAGAAAACTACAAAAAGGAACATTAAAAAATTAAATGTATATGAAGTTGGACTTAAAAAGTCTGCAACTGCAAGTAAAATTTTATTTTGACTACCTTGTAAAACAGTAGCTGGGAACATTAAAATAGCTGATGCAAAAATTGCAGGAATAACCCCTGACAAGTTTACTTTAATTGGAATGTAATTCATAACTCTTTTGTTTTGATTTTGCATCATAACTTTTCTAGAGTATGAAACTGGAACTCTTCTTTCACCTAGCTCAACATATATAATTGCACCAACAGTTGCTAATACAATTACTAAAATAGCTATTACAGTTAAGAAGTTCATTTGTCCATTATTAACTAAATCTACAGTACCACCAATTGCACCTGGAATCGCCGAAACAATACCTGCAAAGATAATAAGTGAAATACCATTACCAATACCTTTTTGTGTGATTTGTTCACCAATCCACATAAGAAGCATTGTACCAGTTAACATAGAAATTGAAGAAACAGCTACAAATGTGTTCATATCAATAGATATTGCGCTTTCTCCACTTTGACCTGTTAATGAATTTAGACCCATAGATACACCTACAGATTGAATTAATGTAATTACAATAGTTGCATATCTGATGATTTGCATATATTTTTGCATACCATCTCTCTCTTTTTTCATTTTACCAAGTGCGGGAAAAGTTGCTGCTAGAAGCTCCATAATAATAGAAGCTGTAATGTAAGGCATAATACCTAGTGAGATAATAGACAGTCTTTCAACTGCATTACCACTAAACATGTTCACAAGACCTAATGCATTATTTGCATTTGAATCGAAGAATTCTTTAACTACATCAATATTTACTCCAGGTACTGGCACATAAGCCAGTAACCTGTAAAGAAGAATAAAGCCTAATGTAATAAGAATCTTATTTATTAGATCTTTACTCATAATTATTTTCCAGTAGTTGTTACGTTTTCGTCTTTAATTTTAGATGCTAAATCTTTAGCAGCTGAACCAACTAATTTGACTTTTGTAACTCTTTTAGAAAGTTTATATACAGACTTAATTGTTTCAACTGTAATTTCTTCAAGTGCTGCCACTTGTTTTACTTTATCTACATTGATAGAGTAAGGTTTAGATACTCTAGAAAAGAATCCAATTTTTGGAAGTCTTTTTTGTAATGGTTGTTGACCACCCTCAAAACCTCTTTTAATTTTATATCCAGATCTAGATTTTTGACCTTTTTGACCTCTAGTAGAAGTCTTACCCATACCTGAACCTTGACCTCTACCTACTCTTTTAACATTTTTTGTACTACCATCTGCTGGTTGTAAATTATCTAATGCCATCAATTATCCTTTAATTCTTGCTAATGCTTCAACTGTAGCTTGTACAAGGTTGTTTGGATTATTTGAACCTAAAGATTTTGCAATAATATCTTTAACTCCAGAAAGCTCAAGAACTGGTCTTGCCGCACCACCTGCGATAAGCCCTGTACCTTCTGATGCTGGTTTTAGTAAAATTTTACTTGAATTATATTTATGTTCAATATCATGTGCAATTGTTGTACCATGAATGTTAACTTTTACTAAAGATTTAAATGCATCATCTAATGCTTTTTTAATTGCATCAGGAACCTCTTTTGCTTTTCCTGTACCAAATCCAACTGTACCGTTTTTATCTCCAACAACAACTAAAGCTGTAAATCTGAATCTTCTACCACCCTTTACAACTTTTGTTACTCTTCCGATTTTAACGATTGCTTCTTGAAAATCTTCTCTATTTACTGCTGCCATCATTAACCCTTATAATTTAATACCATTATCTCTAAGTGCATCAGCGAATGCTGCAACAACACCATGATAAAGGTATCCATTTCTATCAAATACTACTGTTTCGATTCCAGCAGCTTTTAAGCTCTCAGCGAATGCTGCTCCAACTTTAACTGCATTTTCTCTATTAACGCTTAACTCTAAAGCTTTAGAATTAACTGCTGCTAATGTAACACCTGCAACATCATCAATTGCTTGTGCACTTAAATATTTGTTTGATTTAAATACAGTTACTCTAGGTGTTTGTGCAGTACCTTTAGCTATATTTCCTCTAACTCTTTTTTTTCTGATTGCTCTTAAAGAGTTCTTTTTTGCTATATCTTTTGCTCTACTCATTTTTCACACCTTATTTCTTAGCAGTTTTACCAGCTTTTCTAACGATATGCTCGTCAGTATATTTAACACCTTTACCTTTATACGGTTCAGGTTTTCTAAAGCCTCTAATAATTGCAGCAGCTTGACCAACTTGTTGTTTGTCAGCACCTTTAACATGAATAATGTTTTTCTCTACAGAAATTTCTAATCCCTCTGGGATATCATAGTTAATAGGGTGTGAATAACCTAATTGTAACTCTAATACTTTCCCTTTAACAGCTGCTCTATAACCAACACCGTTAATTTCTAAAGATTTAGTAAATCCTTCTGATAAACCAGTTACAGCATTATTAATTAAAGCTCTATATGTTCCCCAGAAAGCTGAAGATTCTTTATCTTCACCAATTCTGTCTAAAACAACATTATTGTCTTCAACTTTAACACCAACTCTTCCATGAGTTTCTACTGGAATAGCTTTATTCCCTTTTTTAACTGTTACTACTGTACCATCAACTGCAACTTCTACACCTGATGGAATTGCGATAGGTTTTTTTCCAATTCTAGACATTACACTCTCCTACCATACAGTACATAAAACTTCACCACCAACATTAGCAGCGAAAGCTTCATCATTTGCAATTACACCCTTGTTTGTAGAAACAATGATTGTACCATATCCGTTTTTGAAACTTTTAATTTCAGAAGCGCTTTTATAAACTCTTCTTCCTGGAGTTGAAATTCTTGTTAATTCATTGATAACAGATCTATCGTTGTCATCATATTTTAAAGTAACTTGAACAGTTTTTTTATTGTTCTCACCTTCAATTTCTTTGAATCCGTCAATATACCCTTTTTGCTCAAGTACACTTAAAATTCCAACTACTGTATTAGAATGTAATAATGTTGCAACTTCTAATTTTCTCATTGCAGCATTTCTAATTCTAGTTAAAGCATCTGCGATTATATCATTCATCATAGCTTTTATTCTCCTACCAACTAGATTTTTTAACGCCAGGAAGTAATCCCTCGTTAGCCATTTTTCTTAAACAAACTCTACAAAGACCAAAATCTCTGTATACTGAATGTGGTCTACCACAAACTGAACATCTTGTATATGCTCTTGAAGAGAACTTAGGAGTTCTCTTTTGTTTAGCAATCATAGATTTCTTTGCCATTACGCTCTTCCTTTAGTAAATGGAACTCCAACAAGCTCTAATAATCTGTAAGCTTCTTGATCGTTATCAGCAGATGTTGAAATTGAAATATTCATACCATGTGTTTTGATAATGTTATCATACACAACTTCTGGGAACATTAATTGCTCATCTAAACCAAAGTTGAAGTTACCTCTACCATCAAAACCGTTTCTATTTAAACCTCTAAAGTCTTTTACTCTTGGTAATGCGATAGAACATAATTTATCTAAAAATTCATACATTCTTTCACCTCTAAGAGTAACTTTAACACCTACAGGAGAACCTTCTCTTACTTTAAAACCAGCAACTGATTTTTTAGCAATAACTTGAACTGCTCTTTGACCAGAGATTAAAGAGATAGTATCTTGAATGTTTTGCATTAATTTACTATCTTTCATAGCTTCACCTGCACCAACAGAGATAACTACTTTATCTAACTTAGCAGTTAACATCTTGTTTTTAGGAAACTCAGTTTCTAAAGTTGGTTTGATTTCTGCATTATATCTTTCTAATAATCTTGCTGCCATCTTACTCACCTTCTACTTTTGCTACATTTGAGATATCAATAGGCATCTCTTTGTTTACAAAACCACCTTCTGGGTTTTTCTCTTGATCAGGTTTAACTGTTTTTTTAGCTACTTTACAATCTTTAACAATTACTTGTCTTGTTGAAGGGATAACAGCTAAAACTTCACCAGTTTTACCTTTGTCATCACCAGCGATAATTTTTACAGTATCACCTTTTTTGATTTTTAACTTAACAGCCATTATAGTACCTCCGGAGCAAGTGAAACAATTTTCATGAAACCTGCGTATCTAACTTCTCTAGCTACAGGTCCAAAGATTCTTGTTCCAATTGGATCTTTTTTACCATCAAGGATAACTGCAGCATTGTCATCAAATCTAATTAAAGATCCGTTTTCTCTTTGAACTTCTTTGTGTGTTCTTACAACAACAGCTTTAACAACAGCACCTTTTTTAACTTTTCCAGTTGGTAATGCTTTTTTAACAGAAGCTACAATAATATCACCAACAGATGCATATCTTCTTTTAGATCCACCTAAAACTTTAATACACATGATCTCTTTTGCACCAGTGTTATCAGCTACATTTAATCTAGTAAAACTTTGAATCATTATTTAACTCCTGTAGCTACAATTTTTTTCAATCTAAAAGATTTTGTTTTTGATAAAGGTCTACACTCAACAGCAATTACAGTGTCACCTTCATTTAATTCGTTTCTTTCATCATGAACTAAGTATTTTTTAAATCTCTTTACAGTCTTGTGGTATTTTGGGTGTAAAACATATCTTGTAACTAATACAGATGCTGTTTTATCTCCAGCTTTTTTTACCACTACACCTTGAATCTCTCTTTTATGTGTATTCATACTTTAGATCCTTAGTTAGCTTTTGCAGCAGTTATAGCTGTTTGAATTTGTGCAATCTCTTTTTTGCACGCTCTTAATTCAGAAGTATTAGTTAACTGCATAGTTTTTAGCTTAGCTTTTAATTCAAAAAGAAGCACCTTTTTCTCTTTTAATAACTCATTTAGCTCTTGTAAGCTTTTCTCTTTTAAATCAGAATAATTCATTTTCACTTTCTCTACTTACAATTTTAGTTTTGAATGGTAACTTATGTTGTGCTAAAGCTAAAGCGTCTTTTGCTAATCCTTCAGCAACACCTGCCATCTCGAAGCATACTCTACCTGGCTTAATGTTCATAACCCATTTATCGATAGCACCTTTACCTTTACCCATTCTTGTTTCAAGTGGTTTAGCAGTAAGTGGTTTATCTGGGAATACCATAATCCAAACTTTACCTTGTCTTTTAATTGCTCTTGTCATTGCAATTCTGGCAGCTTCGATTTGTCTTGAATCAATTCTTCCGTGCTCTAAAGCTTTAATACCAAATTCACCGTAAGCTAAAGAGTTACCTCTATGCGCTTTACCTCTGTTTCTACCTTTTTGGTATTTTCTATATTTCATTCTTTTAGGCATTAACATGATTACTTACCTCTTCTTTTAGATGGTCTTCTTTTTTGCGGTTTAGAAGCAGTATCTTTTTCAGTAGGAATACCTTTAGCAAGTACCTCACCTTTGAAGATCCAAACTTTAATACCAATACAACCATAAGTTGTATGAGCTTCTGCAAAACCATAATCAATTCTAGCTCTTAAAGTATGTAAAGGAACTCTACCCTCTAAGTACCACTCAGTTCTAGCCATTTCAGCTCCACCAAGTCTACCAGAAACAGAAACTTTGATACCTTTTGCACCAGATTTAAGAGCATTTTGCATAACTCTTTTCATAGCTCTTCTAAATGCAACTCTTCTTTCTAATTGTTGTGCAACATTTTCAGCAGAAAGTTGACCAGAAAGTTGTGGTTTTCTCTCTTCTTTAATGTTAACTGCAATCTCTTTACCAACTAAAGCAGAAAGATTGTTTTTTAGTTTTTCTACGTCTGCACCTTTTTTACCAATAATGATACCAGGTCTAGCAGCTACAATTGTAACTCTAACTTTTTTTGCAGTTCTTTCTACGATTGTTTGAGCAACACCAGCGTAGTATAACTCTTTTTTAACGTATTTTCTGATTTTATCATCTTCAGCAACGTTAGCAGGCATGTTTGAAAATTTAGGAAACCATCTAGATTCCCAGTTTCTATTGATACCTAATCTTAAACCTATTGGATTAACTTTTTGACCCATTACTTGTCTCCTTTTTCAGCAGCCGCTACTTCAATCATAATGTGTGCAGTTGGTTTATGTTTTGGTGATGCACTACCTCTTGCTCTAGGTGTATATCTTTTAAGTACAGGACCTTTATCAACTCTTGCACTTGTAATAACTGCGTCTTCTGGTTCTAAACCAGCATTTGCTACAGCTGAAGCGATAACTTTTGAAATAACACCAGCCGCTTTATTAGGAGTAAATTCTAATGATGCAATTGCATACTCAGCATTCATTCCTTGTACTTCTCTAGCGATAAGTCTAGCTTTAGTTGGAGAAAGTCTAATAAATTTTAATACTGCTTTTCCCATCATTACACCTTTCTTTGCACAGAACCTTTGTGCCCTTTAAATGTTCTAGTTGGAGCAAATTCACCTAATTTGTAACCAACGTGGTTTTCTGTAATTAAAACTGGTACAAAGTTTCTACCATTATGCACATTAAATGTTAAACCAATCATATCAGGTAAAACCATTGATCTTCTTGACCATGTTTTAATTGGTTTTTTATCGTTAGCTTCAACAGCTTTGATAACTTTTTTCATTAAGTGTGCGTCTACAAATGGACCTTTTTTTATTGATCTTGCCATCTTAAACCCTTACTTCTTTCTTCTTGAAATGATTAATTTGTCACTAGCTTTTTTCTTTCTAGTTTTATAACCTTTAGTTGGCATACCCCAAGGAGTAACTGGATGTCTTCCTGAGTTAGTTTTACCTTCACCACCACCATGCGGGTGATCAATTGGGTTCATTGCAGAACCTCTAGTTTGTGGTCTAATACCAAGGTGTCTAGTTCTACCAGCTTTACCTACTACCATGTTTGTGAAATCTTCATTTCCAACAACACCAATTGTTGCCATACAAACACCTAAAATTTTTCTCATTTCACCTGAAGGCATTCTTAAGATAATATATTTACCTTCTCTACCCATGATTTGAGCATATGCACCAGCAGATCTTGCAAATTGTGCACCTTTTCCAGGTTTAAGTTCAACATTATGAACCATAGTACCTACAGGAATAGATTGAAGTCTCATTGCATTACCTGGTAAAATATCAAGTCCTGATTCAGCAGCTTGAACTTTTGCTCCAACTTTTAATCCAGATGGTTGAATAATATATCTTTTATCTCCATCTAAATAAGTAACTAAACAAATTCTACAATTTCTGTATGGATCGTATTCAATAGTTGATACTGTACCTTCTACACCAAACTTATCTCTTTTGAAATCAATAATTCTATATAATTTTTTAGCACCTGCTTCTTTGTGTCTTGAAGTAATTCTACCGTTATTATTTCTACCAGCATTTGCTTTAACTTTTACAAGTAAAGATCTAACTGTTGGTTTAGAAGTAATATCAGAAGTGTCCATAACAGACATAAATCTTCTAGCAGGAGTTATTGGTCTAAATTTTTTAATTGCCATCTTCTATACTCCTTAAGCTGATAGGTTCGCTATTTCAGCGCCTTCAGGTAATGTTACATAGAATTTTTTGAAGTCAGGTCTTCTACCAGGTCTTCCTCTAAATCTTTTCACTTTACCACTTTGTCTTAAAGAATTGATTTTTGAAGGTGTAACTCCAAAATATTCTTTAAATACTTCTTTTAAACCGTTTTTAGTCATTCTTGGACTAGTTTGAACAACGATTACACCATTTTCTTGAAGCTCGATTGTCTTTTCTGTATATAATATTGCTTTAATATCTGTAATATCTGCCATCTTACGCCTCTTTTGTTAATGATTCAAGTACTGATTTTTCAACTAGTACTGAGTGATATGCTGCAACAATGTAAGCATTTACTTCTTGTTTCTCAATCATATAACAATTTTTAATGTTTCTAAACGCTAAGTATGTTTTCTCTTCAATTGTATCAACAATTACAAGAGTATCTCTTTGGTTTAATCCATTAATAATTGAAACCGCATCTTTAGTTTTACCAGACTCAACTTTAATTGAATCAGCTACAAATAAAGAACCATTTTCAGCTTGAGCGTTGATAGCATAACTTAATGCTAAAGCTTTTTGCTTTTTATTGATTTTTTGATTGTAGTTTCTTTTTGTTGGTCCGAAAACTTGTCCACCACCAACAAATAATGGTGATCTTTTAGAACCCCATCTAGCACCACCAGAACCTTTTTGAGCTTTTGGTTTTTTACCACCACCGCTTACTTCAGATCTGTTTTTTACTCTAGCAGTGTTTGCTCTTTGAGCAGCTAAGTAAGATTTAACATAAAGATATAAATTGTGTGAGTTAATGTCTTTGAAAGACTCTGGTAACTCGTTTGTTTTTACTGCTACTGCGTTACTCATTTAGCAATCCTTACTTTTCCTAATCTACCATTTGATCCAGAAACTGAACCTTTTACAACTAATATACCTGTTTCTGCGTCAAATGAAACAATATCATTTTTAACAGTTACATTTGTATTTCCGTATTGTCCTGGCATTTTTTTACCTGGCATAACTCTACCTGGCCATTCACAGTTACCAATAGAACCTGTTCTTCTACCCATTCTGTGTCCGTGTGATGCTCTACCACCAGCGAAGTTCCATCTTTTAACTCCACCTTGAAAACCTCTACCTTTTGTTTTAAAAGTTGTTTTTAAAACAGCAGCTTCAGCTAATACAGATACATCTAAATCACCAGCTTCAGTATTTGCTACATTTAATGTTGCAAATCTGTTAAACTCTTTGCTTAAACCATATTTTTTTTGTTGACCTTCGATTGCTTTATTGAATTTCTTCCCTGAAGCATACGAAACAAGTGCTACACCATCAGCTACATCACATACTTTTGTATCAAGAACTTTTAAAAGTGTAACTGGTGTTGCAGGAACTGAAACAGTTCTACTCATACCGATTTTTTCTACGATAAATTCCATTTATTACCCTTTCTTTATTACTCTTGACCCATTGATCTAACTTCAACATCAACTTCAGGAGCTAAGTCTAGTTTCATTAATGAATCTACTGTATCAGGAGTTGCAGCAATGATATCAATCATTCTTGTGTGCACTCTGATCTCAAATTGCTCTCTTGCATCTTTGTTTACGTGTGGACCTTTAAGAACTGTATATTTTCTGATCTTTGTTGGAAGAGGAATAGGACCTCTCAACTCAGCACCAGTTCTTTTAACAGCTTCAACAATTGAAGCAACACTTCTGTCTAAAACTCTATGATCGTAAGCTTTAAGCTTTAATCTAATTTTTTCCATGTTTTTCCTTTAAAGAACTCGTTAGACGTACCATAAAAAGCACTCTAACCACTTTTAGTGGGCGCGTATTATAATAAAATTTTTATTAAATGTCAATAGTTATGGTACTTCTATGTATAAATTCTCTTTTTTCTTTCCTTTTTTAAAGGAAAACTATATAGTTTTATGAAACATTTTAAGGTAAACACAAGAATTCTAGTTTTATATATTTTAAAGAGAAAATTATATAAAGTAAATTTTTAGGAGAAATTATGATAAGAAAACAACATCTAATTGAAGATAAAAACAACTATAAAAAATACAACTATTTTGAGATTAGTGAAAACTTAGAAGAACTGCTTGCTGATGATTACTATTTATATGACAGCAGTGATTATGATTCTGATATTCCTGAACAACTATATAAAAAGAATTTTTTAGATAAATATGATAGAGAAAAAGATAAGCAAATTTATACCTTATATATAGATGATAAGAAGTTTGAGAAAAAAGTTAAATTTATATATTCAGTCATTAACTATAAAAAGTATATAAAGTTTGTGGCTCAAAATATGGAGATCGATGATCCCTCTTCATATTTTATCAATTATTCAATCTTAGATTCTGAAGGTGTAAAAGTTCAAGTTTTTAATATAAATATAACAGAAATAGCTTTTGTCTTTTAAGTTATATTTCCATGATAAAAAAACTCACCTAAACCAACTGTAAAAATAAAATTTCCATATAAACTATGTTCAATACATACAAGAGTAAAAGATTTACTCTCTATGTATGTTTTCATAAAAATATATCCACCAACTAAACTAAATAGTACTGCAATATAATTTTGAAATATTATATGTATAAAAGAAAATACCAAAGCATTTAATATAATCAATGCTTCTTTTCTAAAAATCAATTTATATCTAAAAAGAAAAAACTTTCTAAAAATCAACTCTTGAGGTATAACAGATAATATTGGATATAAAAACAATACAAAGATAAAAACTTTTGGTTTTTCTAATATAAAATTAAATAATCTGTCTTCATAAAATATATATGTAAAGATAAATAAAAAACAAGCAAAATAGAAGAATCTTTTTAATACATAATATAAATCAGATTTTTCAATTTTGTCAAAAATAACTTTACTACTGCCTACACTAGTTATATATATAATGTAAAAAGTTAATATCCATAATATTGGTATTATAAAAAAAGGTGGTAATATTTTATAAAAAAACAGCAATGGCAAACAAATAAAAATAAACAAAAATTCAAAAAATTTATAATAAGAGATACTAAGCATAATTTTCACTTTAATAATATATTTAAATAATCATTTTTATTATATCTAAGTTTGATTACATATTGGTAATATATTTTAAATATTTTAATATTTTTCTGTATTTAATTTTTTAGTTTAGATATAATTAATTTATGAAAAATATTAAATTAAACTCTTATTACGATGTAATTATTGTAGGGTCTGGGCCTTCAGGTCTAGGTGCAGCTTTTAAACTGGCAGAAAATTCAAATAAAAGTATTCTACTTATAGAAAAGAAAAAAATTAGTTCTGGAGGTTTAAGAAATGACTGTAAACAGAACTATACATACCCAGTTGGATTTCCTTTAGAACATTGGGAAAAAGATGAAGCACAAAAACTATTAGTTGAAGTTGCAAATCATTTAAAACCTAAAATGGAAACAAGATTAAATATTGAGAAATATGTTCAAAGAGCACAAAAACTGGATGTAAATATTTTAGCAATAGACCAAGCACATGTTGGTACAGATAAATCATCTACTTTGATAAAGGGATTAATTGATCAGTTAAGAGATTTAAATGTAACAGTAGCACTTGAAACTGAAGTGAAAGAACTTGCTGCAAATAAAAAAGAATTGACCCTAAGTAATGATTTTAAAATAGAATTTGAAAATATCATTTTGGGACCTGGTCGTGCAGATTATGACTGGATGCAAGAACAAATGGATAAATTAGGTGTAGGTTATAGTGATAATATTGTAGATATTGGGATAAGAGTTGAAACTAGAGAAGAAAACTATCCTATTGTCAAAGAGTATTATGACCCTAAAATACTTTTTCCAAATAAAGTAAGAACATTTTGTACAAACTCAGGTTGCGCTCATATTGTAAGAGAAAAATATAAAGGCTATTATTCTGTAAATGGACACTCGATGTCTAGAGATAAAAAACCTAATAATCTTGTAAATTTTGCTATGTTAAAAACTATTAAATTAACGGAACCTGTAGTAAGTGGTCAACAATTTGGGAAAATACTTGGTGAAATGGTCATGCAACTAAGTGGTGGTTCTGTTATTATGCAAAGAGTAGGTGATTTTAGACTAGGTCAAAGAAGTAAAAAAGAAACTTTTAATGATGATTTATATGATTTTAAACCAACATTATCAAATGCTGTAGCAGGTGATTTAAGTTTAAGTATGCCAGCAAAAATTTTAAGAGATATTTGGAGTGCGCTAAAAAAACTTGACTCCATTGTTCCAGGTATTTTACACCCCTCAACAATACTTTATTATCCAGAGATAAAAACATATTCAAATAAACCACAGTTTTTAAATAAACATTTTATGGTCAAAGAGGGATACTATATTATTGGTGATGGAGCTGGAACAAGTAGAGGTATAACTGCAGCTTGGGCATCAGGTATCAAAGCCGCCAATTTTATCTTAAATAAATCTTAATTTACTTAAATGTCACAATTATTGTCACAATTTTCGTAATAAAGTCTGTAAATTATTAAATATACTTATATTTTTTACCTAAAATTTAATTTTTAGATATAAAATTTTCATATGAAAAAAAGTATAGAAGAATTCTTTAATAAAACAGCAAAAGAGTACGACATAAATCTTAACAGTAGATTAAGCTGGGGATTTTATTTTAGTAATAGTGATAGTAAAGTTTTACGAAAAGCTAAAGAAATTTTAGATTATGATGGTTATTCAACACTTGAAATATGTTATGAAAATAAAACATATTATTTGTGTGTTGAAGAGATAAATATTCATACTAAAGATACTTTATATGATAGATGTAAAGAGTTTGAAAATATAGCTGAAAACTTACAAATCAATAGTTTTGAAGGTTTTGATGTAGAAGAAATGGGATTAAAGTAATCTGGTTTTTATCTTATTGATAAAAACCAGAGAACATTAAAATATCATCGCTTTGTGCATTTTTCTTATCATTTACTACTAGATCATTTATAATAGTACCAACAGCTGGTCCAAAAGTCATACCTAACCAACCTAATCCCATGGCATACGTTAAGTTATTTATATCCTCATCTCTACCAATTAATGGAATATCATTTGGTGTTAGTGGTCTAAAACCTGTCCAATATTTTTCATTTCTCATTTCAAATTTTTCATTGTATTCAAAAAAGTTCTTTTTTATACTCTCTATTTGTTTTTGTACTACACTTGTATCATCACTACCAATTTCTAATTTTGAAGTAAATCTTACATTATTTCTTCTTGGTGTCATTACTACAAATAAATCATTAAATATTGTAGATACTTTTGGAGTAAACTCTTTATCCATTTCAAAAGTTATACTATAACCTTTTGCAGGTGTCATCATCAAATCTTTATTACATTTACTAGCTAAAATAGTTTGATAACCTGTAGACATAATATAATGTTCTGCTTCATAAAAATTGTTTTTTGAAGATACAAGATGCTTTACCTCTTTTGCTTCTACTCTAATACTTTCAATTTTTTCATTTAAAATAAATTCCACTCCAGATTCTATAAGATGTCTTTTTAACTCTATCATAGTTAACCCTGGGTCAAACCTTGCATTCTTTTTAAATAAAATAGCACCTTTTATTTTATCACTATTAGCACTTGGCAAATACTCTTTTAATTCACTTTTATCTAAGATTTTAAATCTTTCTTCATCTATATAATCATATTTTTTTAATCTTTCATTGTAACTTTTATCTTCAGTAAAAACTGATAACATACCATCTCTATGAAAATCAAAATCTAACTTATCTTTATTTACCATTTTTTCATATAAATTTAAAGATATTTCTCCATATTTTTCAAAAAGCATCATAGTCTTTTTTGTACGCTTTTCATTTGCATTTAGCATAAAATTAATTAACCATTTATATACTTTTATATCGAAAGATGGATGTATAATTGCAGGAGATTGACCTCTTAACATCAATTTTAAAGTATTTAAAACAACGCCAGGATAACTTAAAGGAGATTTATCAAATGCTGATAAAAGACCTGCATTTCCAAATGATGTAGAGTCTGTAATATCATTTTCATCTATAATAGTTACTTTACGTCCACTTTTTTGTAAAAAATAAGCACTGCATAAACCAACAATCCCCCCACCAATTATGATTATATCTCTTTTCATAAGGTATCCTTTTTCTTTTATATTTTAATAATACTAAAATATTATCATATTTTTAAAATTTTTTTGTATATATTTTAATTAGATTAATATATAAATCAAATAATTATTCTTTTGCTGCTGTTATAACTAGTTCAACTAAAGTATTATGACTAGCCATGTTTGCTTGCACACATGAACGTGCTGGTTTATCATTTTGAGGAATCCATTCTTTCCAAATTTTATTAAACTCTTCAAAATCTCTATAGATATCCTTTAAAAATATTTCTGTTCTTAAAATACTATGTTTACTAACTCCAGCTTCTTTAAACCTTTCTTCTGCAATCTCTAAAGCTCTTTTTGCTTGCACCTTTATATCTAACTTTTTATCATCAGATACTATTCCTGCAAAATATACAACACCATTGTGTTCTACAATTCTACTCATTTTTTCATTTATTTGTTTTCTTATTATCATAGATTCTCCATTTTTTAATTTCATAAATATTTATGAAATTAACTTAAAATATAGTTCTTCTGAAACAATATCAATGTTATCTTTAACTCTATCTAAATAAACTTTCCCTATTAAGTGATCATATTCATGTTGAAATATTCTAGCGATAAAATCTTCAAATATTACTTTTTTTGTTTTCCCTTCAACTGTAGTATATTTCACTTCTATTTTTTTGTATCTTGGAACTTTTGCTCTAATTCCAGGGATGCTTAGACACCCTTCCCAATCTTTTACTTTTTTCTTTGACTTTTTTATAATCTCAGGATTAATTAATACTTCATTTTTCATAAGTGGAGCATTAGGATATCTGTCATTTGGATGGGAAGAGATTATTAATATTTGATATGGTTCAAAAACTTGAGGTGCAGCAAGACCAACTCCCCTACTCATTTTTACACAAGTTATCATTTTAGTTATAACACTTTGTATTTTTTCTGAATTAATATTTTTAACTTTTTTAGCTTTTTTTCTAAGAATTGATTCACCCAATTTTGCAATAATACATTGATCTCTCATATATACTCTTTTTTCTTTTTGACAATTATAATTGAATAATGTTTTACTTGGATTAAATATTATAAATAGTGCACAAAAGAAATAAAAATAAGGGGTTTTATAAGTTATAATATAAAAAATATAAGGATATATCAAATATGACACAAATTAAAAAAGATTTATTAGAAGTTATTGAAAACACTATGATACCAGAGGTAGAGGGATATTTAGAAGATTTACATACAATTATTGAAAAAAAAGAACAAACAGATGAGACTATGGAAGAGGTAAGAGATATTGAATCTTTTCTTGTGGAGTTACAAAATATTATTTATGCTGTAAATGAAGATAAGATTGATGATGAGCAAGCTACTGAAGTTTATGGGAAAATTCAGGAGTTAATTGCTGAGGGACATTCACACGAATAAGTTTTGAGGAGTTGGACACTCCTATTGGTCTCTTGTACTCACAGAAGTGAGTACGCTTTCATACTTTTTTGTTGAAAAAAGTATGGCAAAAAGCAACCAGACGGTTATTGAAGCTAAAGTTCCCTACAGATTTGTAATTATTTTCTGCCTTGCGAAACTCAATAAAAACGTGACATTTAGTCACCTTTTTATCTCAAACATTCTCAGGCTTTTTCGAAAATAATTAAAAACCTTCCGGCTTCAACAAAGTCTGGACTATAAATGCTCTAGCCGCAAACTTTTTGATATAAATTTAACACGACACCAACTCAAATAAAATGGTACTTAACAAATCAAATGTCCTTATCCAATTCCCTACATTTTTGAAGCTGAGTGTTTATTTATCTCTTTTGAAAACAAGTGAGTAAACTGTTTGAAGCGTTAAGAAACGTGATTAGATGTCACGTTTTAGCAAGTTTTTACTCACTCAAAAGAGATAAATAAAAAGCGAGGGAAGCTTCCGCCTTCAAAACTTCGCAGTGTGATTTCTTTGCTACTTTCTTTTTCATAAAAGAAAGTTGATAGAGAATATAAAGTACAGAAATAGTTTTGGGTATAGCTTAATTTATAATAATACTAAATATATAATTGTTTTGGTTAGAAAGGTATTTCGTCATCATCAATATATACATTATTTGAATATTTAGAAACATCATCAAACCTTGTTGATAAATGATATAAAATTATATTCTGCTTTTCTCTAGAAATACTTTTAAAGAAAGAAGTAAAATTTTGAATACTTTCAACTTCAACTAGCGTATTTGAAAACTGATATTCACCATTTATAAATACTCTTAATAAATGTTTAGAATTAACAAAGTCTTCAAGCATTGTCTTTTGATGTAATGTATCAAGATTTTTAATAATTTTATCAATATCACTAATTATATTAGAAGATTCTTCTCTTTTTACTATTGCAGTAGAAAAAGATTCTGCTAAATTTTTGTAAATACTTTTTTCATCACTATTAAACAAATTTAAAGTAAAAGATTTTTCATTAATTTCTTTCAGAATAAGTTTAAAAGAAGAGATTCTATATTCAGGATTTACTTCAATCATTTTTTTTAATATAGTTTTATATTTAAATGAACTGTTTATTTGACTCAGTATGTCTTCGAACAACTTACCAACAAAGAAAACTTCTGTAGTATGGTTATAAATTTCCATTTTAAAATCATCAGGTAATACACTGCTTATCCAATTAATTGATATACTCTTTTGATTGTCAGAATCAAAATTTATTTTTTTCGAAAATCCAAAATCTATAATTTTTACTATTCCTTTTTCATCAACAAGAATATTATTATCCCTAATGTCTCTATGTAATATTTTATGCGATTCTAAATAGGAAAAACCTTCAATTACTTGTTTAAATATATCATTCAAATTTTCTGGATACTTTTCTAAATAATCAGAAATTGTTTCACCATTGATATATTCCATCATTAAATAACCTAAATGCAATTTTGGATATAAGTAATAATTAAATACTCTTACAATATTTCTATTGTAAAGAAGATGTAAAGTTTTAATTTCATTAATGAAATTTTCATAAAAAGCTTCTTTATCTATAAATTCAAAAGGTGAATATTTTTTGCAAACAAATTCATAATCAATGTATTCATCTTTTAACAATACTGTTTCGCCAAAAGAACCTCTACCAATTTCTTTTATAAACTTAAAGTCTTTTTGTCTAACAAATTCAATAATTCTTTTAGGTTCCATTTAAAATCCAATTTAATCTACAAAATATTTAGAAGCCTGCTCTTTTAGCTTCAAAAAAATCTCATCAAAATCAGCTGGGTAAACTCTTACCCCACCAATACTAGATATAAAATTTGTATCCCCTATCCATCTTGGTAGTGCATGATAATGAACATGTTGCGCTATTCCTGCTCCAGCTGCTTTTCCTAGATTCATTCCTATATTTACACCTTCACAATTCATTGTATCTTTTAGTAAGCTTACTGCTTGTCTAATTCTTACACTCATTCTAGTCCAAACTTCATCTTCTAACTCTTCTATTTTATCTGTATGAAAATGTGGTATAACCATAAGATGACCTGGTGAGTATGGGAATTTATTCATAACTATGTAGCAATATTCATCATAAAATAATACTTGATATTTTTCCTCTTCTACATTCTTTGAGATATGACAAAAGATGCACCCTTCTATTTTTTCGTCAGTTACATAGTCATAACGCCAAGGTGCATATAAATGTTCCATAATAAAACTTCCTTTAAAATTCTCCCTATCTTAAAGGGACTTATATCTTTTTAACTAGATAAAATTAGGTGCATCATTTGCAAAAAGTATTAAATCCCCTGCTCTTGTTTTTTCTGCTAATACTTTTTCCATATCTGCTTTTTCTTTTAAGATAAACAGTTTATCCTCATCTATATTTGAACTTAACAAATGGGCATTTAATGTACCTGTAATAATTGCAAAATCAAATTTCTCATTTATCTCATTTGCTAAAAGAATATTTGCTTCAGAAGTTGATTCAACTAAACCTGGAGTTATAATCACTTTTCTTCCCTCATGATGAGAACAAATATTTATAGCTTCTAACATACCTTCTAGATTTCCATTAAAGCTATCATCTATAATAATTTTCCCACCAGCTTCTATTTTTTGAAGTCTATGCTCAACTTGTGGTAAATCTTTTAAAGCTAATTTAATTTCATCAATACTCATCCCTAATTCATGTGCAACTAAAATAACTGCTGTTAGATTTATTGCGTTGAAACTTCCTAATATTGGAGCTGAGAAATGTTCTTGTTTTCCATTTATAACAATATCAAACCAAATACCATCAAGATTTGACATTGTAACATGAAGATTATCAGGGAACTTAACAATAGTTTCATAATCTTTAATTGGAACAGATTCATGAACAAAACCTTTTTTCATCCTCGGTGATGTTAATATTTCCATTTTAGTTTGAATAATATTATCTAAAGTTTTAAAGTACTCAATATGTTGTTCTCCAACACTTCCTAAAACACAATAGTGTGGTTCCAAAAATGTTGTAATCTCTTCAATATCACCTTTTTCTCTAGCTCCTGCTTCTGCAATATAGATTTGTGAATCAAGGGGTAAATCTCTGTTTACATCTAATACAATTCCACCCATTGTATTTACAGATCTTGGTGTTTTATATACTTTGTATTTTCTTTTTAATAAGTGATATAAATAGTTTTTTATAGAAGTTTTACCATAAGATGCTGTAATAGCAACTATTTTTAAAGCTGGTATTGCATCTAGCCTCTCTTTTGCTTTATGTTTAAAAGATATAAAAAATATTTTTTCTAAAAGAGATGAAACTATATAAGCTATAAATATTGGTACAAACAATACAGCAGAAGAGTTACAATCTTTACTTGTTAGACAAAGTGCTATTATTGCAAAAGTTATAAAAAGTAGTAGTGCTAAAAATCTTTTTACTCTTCCTGTTAGAACTAAAGGTCTATCAAGTTTTTTATTCCAAAGAACAAAACTTGTCATAAAAAGTAGATAAAAATAGATAGTAAAATATAAATCAGGTAGTATATAAAAAAATACTATTGGCGAAGCAAAATAAGTGATATGCCACTGCCACTTATGATGTTTTAGTATTACTCTTTCAAGTTTATAATTATACCATTGTAAATTGGTTATTAAGTACCAGCCTAAAGACATTATAAGTAATATATGTGTAAATATATATAGATATTCCATTAACGAATCCCATTTTCAATTTTTTGACAAATATCAGATGCAAACTTTAAAAAAAAGTAGTGATCAGCTTTATATGAATCGAAACTACTATTTTTAATCAAAGAATGTATTTTTTTACCTGATTCAAGAGAAGTTGCTTTATCATCTTCTCCCCAAAAAATCATACCATTTTTTTCATAAGAGTTAAAATTATCAGTGAAATCTTCATTTACTACATTTTTAAATGTTTGATACATATTTTCACTCATTTTATCAACATCTTTACTTCTAAACGCTTTTGTAATTTTTCCAAGACCTAAGCTATTAAAAAATTTAGAAGCTTTAATTTTTAGCTTTACATCTAAAGGTTTATCTTCCAATATACCAGCTGTACTTAACAGAATTAAATTATCAGGATTTAAAAGTGTAGCAACTTTTCCACCAAATGAGTGACCCGCAATTGCTACAATATTTATATTTAAGTTTTTTAGAAAAGTATCAATTATATTTGCATAAGCTTTGGTAGTCAAACTATAAGAAGTAGCACTTTTCCCAAAACCAGGCATATCTATATAAATGTGTTTGTAATCTTTTAGATAAGAAGAAAAAGCTTGTTTCATAATCTCTTTATTTGAACCCCAACCATGTAGGAATACAATTGTCTTATCATTATTTACATTTACAATATCATAAGCGATATCAAACTCTTTATTATCTACAATTATACTCTTTAGAGCCAATTATTTTCCCTTTGCGCTTTGAATTTTATTTACATATTCATAGGTAATTTTAATTGATTTTTGTTTTGGTAATGATGAAGATAAAGAAACTAATGTTTTATTAAAATCTTCAAATAGGTAATTTGCCATTGATCCTGGTACTGGGTTTATTTCATTTAAATATACTTCATCATCTATTACAAAAAAGTCACATCTAATCAAAGCACCTTCAAAAGTTGTATTATATATTTTTTTAAATGATTCCTCTATTTTTGAAGCTAATTCGTCACTAATATCTGCTTTTAAAGCAGTTGATGTTCTTGCAAAATCTAAATATTTTTTATCAAAATCTAAAAACTCTGCTTTCTGAGGTTCCTCTATTATTGAAAAATTATACTCTCCATTTATTTTACATCCTGCAAGGTTGTATTCTTTTATTCCAGAAATAAATGATTCAACAATAACTGCATCATCAAATTCAAAAGCCACATCTAAAGCATATTCTAACTCTTCGTTAGACTTTACAATAGATACTCCAATAGAACTACCTAAAGTAACAGGTTTAATAATTACAGGGAACTCTTCTATTTCAACTTTTTCACCTTTTGTATAATACTTATAGTCAATTGTTTTAATACCACAACTATATGCATAACCTTTTGTTAAAAATTTATTGAAACTTACGCTGCAAGCACCTTTTCTAGGTCCAATATAAGGAAGATTATATAATTCAAACATAGAAGAATATAATGCATCTTCTCCATCTCCTCCATGAGATAGATTTAAATAAACATCTACATCTAAGCTTTTTTCAGAAAGTAAGCCTTTTTTTACAAATGAACCTTTTTTTAAATTTAATAAATCACATTTTTTATACTCACCACTGCTAAAAAGTTTTGATTTAATTATATTTGTTGGGATATGATAAAAATCTCTATTTTCATCACAAAAGATGTAAACCAATTCTTCTTTTAATACATCTTTCATAGCTATTGCAGATACAATTGATATCTCATGCTCATAAGATATTCCACCAAAAACTATTCCTATTTTCACTATATTCTCCTATTTTTGCAACTGTTTTAATGCTTGTTTTACTAAATCGCCAGTGTTACTACCTGCACAACTTTTTAATACTTTTGATACTACATCTTTTTTAAAGCCTAAAGATTCCAATGCCAATGAAGCTTCTAAATGGATTGAAGCATCTGAATTTTCATCTTCATCTCCATCAATAATAAAGCCAGATAATTCAACTAAAATTCTACTAGCACCCTTAGGTCCAATCCCTGGTACTCTTTTCAACATAGAGATATCATTTGAACTTACAATTTGTGCAAAAGATGTAGGAGTAAAAGTTGAACATATAGCTAAAGCAACTTTGGGTCCTACTCCATTAATTTTGATCACTGTATCAAAAAGTTTTTTTTCATTTGGGTCTAAAAAGCCATATAAAGTTTGTGAATCTTCTCGTATAATATGTGTTATATTAAGTTTAACTTTACTATCAATAATTTTTGAACTACAATTCACTGATACGAATATTTCATATATAATACCGTTTACATTTAGATTTAATAATGTCGGTTCTTTTCTTTCAATTATACCTTCAATGCCTACAATCATTATTTTCCAAGTTTTTTTGATTTAATTTAATATTTTATATATAATAAATGTTTTACATTATATAATAAGCCAGCTTAATTATTAGGATATCTCGTATGTTAGAATTAATAACAAAAAAAATAAGTAACAGAATTATATTTGCACTTTTTATACTTATGTCTCTTTCAAGTCTAGTTGTAACGTATTTTACTACAGCAAAAGTAAAAGAAGATGCAATAATAACAACTAAAGAGAATTTGGATATGCTTAATACAGCAATGTTCCAAAGTTTAAGAAATGCAATGAATACAGGAGATCCTGCGCAAATTAAAAAAGCAGAAGATGAAGCTAGAACAATTAAAGGTGTAAAAAACCTAACAATAGCAAAAAGTAAACCTTTAATTGAGATGTATTCACCTGGTACAAAATTTACAAAAGATAATGATATTATTAAATCATTTGAAACAAAAGAAAATCAAATTTTAGAAGTAAATAATAATGAAGGCCACAATCTAAGAATGATTAAACCTATGATTGCAACAAATGAATGTTTACTTTGCCATGTAAATCAAAAAGAAGGTGATGTTATAGGTATTATGGACTTAACATTTTCTTTAGATGAATCAGATGATAGGATTAGTGGTTTAGTCGTGGATATACTTTTATCATCTACAATATTAGGCTGGATTACAATTGGACTTATTTTACTAATTGTAAAAAGAGCTACAAAACCAATTGAAGGGTTAAAACATGGTTTTCAAAATCTATTAAAAACTAATGATCCTAATATAAAACTTGAAATCACATCAAAAGATGAAATTGGAGAAGTTGCTAGTTTATTTAATTCATATATGGATAAAGTAAATGAAGGGTTAAAACAAGATGAAAAAGTTATTGAAGAAGCAAATGATATTTTAGAAAAAACTGGAAATGGATTCTTTGTATACCAAGTTAATGAAGTTGCAGCTAATCCATATGTAGAAGATTTAAAAAATAAATTGAATACTATGATTTTACATACTAAAGAGACACTTGATAAAATAAATATTACATTAAGAAACTATTCTGAATCAAAATTTGATTATAGAATTGATGACAAAGGTATATATGGAGACCTTGGTTCATTAACTGCTGGAATAAAATTAGTTGGTAATAATACATCTGAAATCTTGGCAATGATTATGAATACAGGTGATTCTTTAAATCAAAACACTCATACTTTATCAACGGCATCAAATAGCTTATCTGAATCATCTAATCAGCAAGCTGCATCTTTAGAAGAAACAGCGGCCGCCCTTGAAGAGATTACAGCTAATATACAAGGAAATACACAAACAACCATTGAGATGTCTAATCTAGCATCTGATGTAACAAAAGCAGCAAAAGATGGTCAACTACTAGCAAATAAAACAGCAACAGCAATGGATGAGATAAATACACAAATTAGTTCTATTAATGAAGCTATTGAGGTTATTGATCAAATAGCTTTCCAAACAAATATTCTTTCACTTAATGCAGCAGTTGAAGCAGCAACTGCAGGTGAAGCTGGTAAAGGTTTCGCTGTTGTTGCTCAGGAGGTTAGAAATCTAGCTTCTAGATCTGCTGAAGCTGCTAAAGAGATCAAAGAATTAGTTGAAAATGCTACAAGTAAAGCAGATGAAGGTAAAAAGATTTCAGATAACATGATTGGTGGATATGATGTACTAAATAAAAATATTAATTATACAATCGAAAAAATTGATTTTGTTGCAAATGCTTCAAAAGAGCAAGAAAGAGGTATTACTCAAATAAATGATGCAGTTAATACTCTTGATAGAGCGACACAACAAAATGCACAAGTAGCTGAACAAATCTCTAAAATGTCAAGTGAAATTGCCAATATGTCAAATTCACTTGTGACAGCAGCTTCGAGAGCAAACTTCTTACAGGAAGCTAGAGAAGAAGTTTGTAATGTGGATTTAGTTTATGACACAGCAAAATTAAAAGTAAATGTATTAAATATAAAAGATAGTGTTTATACAAAATTAGGTAGCTATGAAAACTGGATTGCAAAAGGTTCAGAAGAGCTTGATAAATGGATAGAAAACTATATTAAGATTAATCCAAATGCACAACACACTGCACTTGAAGACTTAAAAGTATTAAATAATAATTTAACTGTTAAATTACAGGATTTAATTGATGCCAATGCTAATAAAGAACCAAATGAGGTGTTAAATGAAAAAGCAAGGGCAATAGAAATTGAATCACTTAGAATATTTGGTACACTAAATAATCTTAAAAAAGAAGCATGCAAAAATCAATAAAGAGAGAAACTCTTTATTGATTAATTCTGCATACTTTTAATTAAAGCCTCTAACTCTTCCTCATCTAAAACTTCATTGTTTTCATCTCCTGCAATATGTTTAGCAGAACTTGCTAAATTATATTCACTAGAATCGATATTTTTATTTTCACAAACAAAATTAACCACTCTTTCAATTTTTTGTCTATGCATATCTTGATGTTGCAATAAACCAAAAGAGTTAGAGATAAAATCATTTATTTTTGATAGCTTATGAACAGGAAGTTTTAAATCATTTAACATATCGCTAACTGATTCTAAATTTTCATATATAGCCACAGAATTTTTTTCAGATTCTTTTACTACATCACATAACTCTTTTATTAGTTCTTCATAAGTCATACTCAACCTTTTTATATTAATATATAAGTTTAACTTACTTTGACTTAAAAAAATAATATAATCAAGTATGAGATTATAGCTAATTATTTAATGAATAATTTCTGCTATAAATTCTGTAGCATATGAACCTTTTGGAAGTTCAAATTGTATTTCCATCCAATTTTTATCCTCTTTATAGTTTGATTCTATATCTTTTGGAAATATCCAAGCAAATCTCCTAGCTCCATCTTCAGATATTTTTTTATCAAAATCTTTTTCTATTTCATAAGCAAAGTTTTCTGACTTTTTAACTCTTTTTCCACTTAGTAAGCCAGTTGGAACTCTGTCTCTTTCAAAAAACTTTTGAGATTCACTTTCTATATCTTCCACATAAAAAATCTTTCCATATGGATAATGACTCATTAAATCACCTATAATAACTTTAAAAGGATGCTCTTGTTTTTTCATATTAGAAACCTCTTCAAGAGGTAAAGATAGTTTTTCATAAATCTCTTTAGGCTCAAAAGCATTAACTAGTTTTGAAATCTCAATTCTTTTTGAAAGCCAATTATTAAAAAGGTAACTTTGATAAGAGTTAATATACATTTGTTTTAACTTTCTATTCTTTTCTCTAAGTTCGCCATTTATAATAGCTTCACCTTTTTTATAATTATCACCTTCTATTCCAAATCTTTGAAAACCAAAATAATTTGGCATACCAAATTGTGAAATATTTGATATTGCTTCTTCTATTTTTTTTGCATCTAAAGGTGTAACTCTTTTTAATCTAATAAAAAATTTATTCCCTTTTAAATGTCCAACTCTAATTTTATTATTATGTTTCATAACCTCTAAAATTTTGATATTTTCATGATTAAACTTTTCAAGCCTTTCTTCACAACTTTTTGGAACTGAAATGTGTTGAATAGTCATTGCATTTTTGTCTTTTAACCCTGCATAACCTATGTCTCTTGATTTACAACCTAATTGTTCAGAAAAAATCTGCACAGCAGTCCATGTTGTTAATTCTTTTTTTCTAAATTTAATTATTATATGTTCACCCTCTCCACTAAATTCATAAAGAGGAACTTCTGTAACAACAAAATCATCTTTTGTTTGCTTAAATAATACATCAATTTTAGAATGACTTAAATACCTTTGTAAATTTTCCAACTAATTTCCTTATTCAAAATGGTGATTTTTACAATCGCTTTTAAATTTACCTTTTACAGCTCTTGCAAATATGTTTAATTTTACATTGTGTTTTTTCGCAACTTTTTCAATTTTTATCCTATCTTTAGGTGAAAAAGAAAAAAGTAATTCATATTCTTCCCCTGAACAACCAATATTTTTAGAAATATAATAGAAAAACTTAAAACCCTTTTTACTTTGTTTAGACATTCTTTCCAATTCAAAAAACAAACCATCTGAAATATCCATTGAGGCATTAACATACTTTGATATTTCATAAAAAAACTTTGCTTTTAACTTTGGTTCAATAAATTTAGAAGAATCTGATATTTTCCCACCACATAATAATGTATTCAAATCCTTTTTACAAGATCCTAAATCACCCGTATAACAAAGATAATCATTTTGCTTTATTCCACTTCTTAATATAGGTTTTTTGGTTTTTGAAATTATTGTAACACTTATATCTAGTTTAGTATTAGAAATAGTATCACCACCTATTATTTCTATATTATATTTTTTTGCAACCTCTAAAAAACCAGAAGCTAAACTTTTCATATCTTTTTTTGAATAGTTTTTAGGTATTGCAACAGTCAATAAAGCATATTTTGGTTTGGCATTCATAGCAATTGCATCAGAGATATTTACAAGCATTGCTTTTTTAGCAATTTGCTTTAAACTAAACCAATCTCTTTTAAAGTGTACATTTTCAAAAAAGGCATCATTACTATAAATAAACTCACCAACAACAGCACCATCATCGCCAATTATTTTTGAGTTTTTATTAAATTGTTTTATAAAAAAATCTTCTTTATTCATGCGGAATATTACCATATTGAAACTTGTTTTCTGATATTTTTCTTAAAAGTTTTTTTTAGGAAAAATATTATCCTAAATACTTTAAAAAAATAATGGTATAATATTTTACCACATTTATTAGGAGAAAAATATGCCAAAAATTAACAAATATGTTGATATCGATACTGTTGAAAGAGAAGCAAAAAAAGATTTAATTGATAGACACTCACCATTTATTCACTGTGCTGAAACTGCAAAAGCAGGAGAGCCATTTGAAGTAACTGTAAAAATGGGTAACGAGTATACTCACCCAGATGATTTTGATCACTATATTGAGTCTGTTTCATTATTTAATGGAGAAACATTATTAGCGAAAGCTTCATATGTTCCAGGGACATTAGGAAATGTAAAAGCTCATAATACTACAACATTTACAATTATTCCAACTGGTAAGAAATTAAACTTAGTAGCACATGGTTACTGTACTAAGCATGGTATTTGGGAAGGTACACCTGTAACTGTTTCAGTTGCTGAGTAGACTCTAAATATACATGCAGAAAAAGGTAAGAAGTTTTGTACTTCTTGCCTTTTTTTATTTACAATATTTAACTTTCTCGAAAGAACAACAATAATCAACTAATGAAGTTACTTTTAATTTGTATTTTGAGTTTTGTGCAATTTGAATACTTGCAGGTGCAACATATTCAACCCAATCTTCTGCTGGTAGCATAACTTCAAGTGAACCTGAGTTTATATCAATTGTTGCTTTATTAACTGTGTTTAATTCATACTCTCCTGGTAACATAATTCCAAGTGTTTTTTTACTGCCATTTTCAAAAGTAATACTTCTACTTGTGATATTACCATCATATAAAATATTTGCCTCTTTTGCTATAGAAACATTTGTAAAATCCATCCAATTTCCCTTTAGTAAAATTAATTATAGAATAGTACCATAAAATTTATTTGAAGCAAATTTCTATTTATAATTCGCTATAATTTTTTTCAATTTTATAAATAGAAAGTTATATGCAAGGTTACATAATAGATATCAAAGCTGTTAAAGATGATGATTTAATAGTATCAATTTTAACAGAATCACACATTTATACTACATACAGGTTTTATGGGGCTAGACACTCAAATATAAATGTAGGATATAAAATAGACTTTGAATTAGAAACAAATATGAAAAGTTCTATTCCCAGATTAAAAGATGTAATTCAACTTGGTTTTCAATGGATTTTTGATAATGACAAACTATATTGTTGGCAAAGGTTTATTAAACTTTTTTATCCTCACTTAAAAGATGTAGAAACAATTGATGATTTTTATTTTAAACTATTAGACAAACTATCTCACAAGATGATTAAACAAAATCCCAAAAGAGCAATTTGCAAATCATATATCAAGTTACTTGATTATGAGGGTAGACTTCATACAGATTATCATTGTTTATTATGTGAACAAGAGATAAAAAAAGATATATCACTAGTAAGAAGTTTTATGCCCGTACATGCTTCTTGCACTTATAGTAAAAGCTTTAAATTAAAAAAAATAAAAGAACTTTATGAAGAAAAAAGAATAATATCTTTTGAGGATGAGGAAGTAGACTATTTATGGAAAATAATACTTCAAGGACTATAAGTATAAAAAGTATATAATTGATAATAATGTTATTGATTAGGATATTATCATGGATATTCAAGAAGAAAATGAATTTTTAGGATTATTAGATACAAGTAGTGAAGATTTAAATATCATTAATTTGATAGAAAAATACAATATAAAAACTGAAGATTCATTTTTATATAGTGCCACAGATGATTATAAAGCTTTAATAGATTATGTTTGTGAATTATATTTTGAACAAAAGAGTATCCCTCTTGATATAATTGAAGAGATTCTTAATAACAAAAATTTAAAATCTGTTATTATTTTAGTTATAGAAGAGAAGATGAATAATATTCTCTATGATTCAACAACAATAGTTTTTAAAGAGATTGTTACTATTGTAGACTTATTATCTTTAGGTAACAATTTTAATATTTTTGAAAACTATAACACTTATAATTTAGATAATCTATCAAGTCTTTTTAGGACTTATGAAGAGAGACTAAAAGAATTAGAAGATACTGATCAATTAGATTTTGACATTACATTTAAACAATATACCATGTTAATTGAAACAATAAATCAAGTTTGTTCTATAAACTCTATGGATGTGATTAGAAAAAAGACTATAAAACCTTTAATAGAAGTTATTAGTGAAACCATAAATCTTGTCAAATTCAACATCAAACTTTCTGAGGAAAAAATTAATATATTAAACAATATTTTAGGAAAATTACTTTTTTACTATTCACATATTCCATTTATTAATGCTTCAAATAAAGATACAAAATACCTTATAGATGAGTTTCATTTTAACTTTGAAAAAATATGTGATGGATATGAATTATCAAAAAACACTAACTTTGCAAATGAAGGAACAGTAAAAGATAACTATAAAATATTCCTAAATTCAAGTACAACATTGATTTGTAACCTTATATATAAACTTAATAGAAACTATCCAAAAGAGTTATACAATGACTTATCTTATTTTGAAGATATAATTGCTTTATATGAAGAAGAAATCACCCATACATCACTTAATAACTTTGAAACATTAGATGATTTCAATTCAATACTTCTAAGTAATTATATGTTTATTTATGATGAAAAAAGAGAAAATTTAAACTATAAAATAGTTATTGAAGATTTTTTAGATGATAAGATTGAAAACTATTCAAATACATTTATTCTTCATTCAATAGTTCTCTTTTCAAATGAAATAGATGATGAAATACTAATAAAACTTCTAAGAAAACTTATTTCAACAGAAAAATATAGAAATGATTATCATGAGTTTTTAAAATTAACAATTTGTGATGTAATAATAAAAAAATTTGTAGATACAAATAAGTTAATTTTAGATGATATATTAATCAATCAAATAATTGATTATATAAAAAAGAACAAAATAGCCTCTCACTTGATGTCAATTTATTCTAAAATATATCTAACTCTATCGGCTTATTACTCTTTATGCAATGATTTTATATCTATTGAAAAATCAAAACTTTTTTATTTTTATTATGTGAAAATAAATGGATATGATTTATTAGAGAATGAATTTGAAAAACTAAATAAAAATATTTTGCTAAATCATGGTTATAGATATTTTCAAGATTTAAAATTTGATAATATAACAATTAATGAAGATAAAGCTTTAGATATTGGTAAAAAAACACTTGAAAAATTTATTGTACAAGAAGAGATAACTTTAAAATATAATATAAATCAAAAACTCTCAAATATAATTACCCAAATTTTTACAGATGATGGGTTAAATGATGATTTATTAAATACTCATATAGAAAACTTTATCTCAAATGATATTTTCCATGGACTTACTTTTGTTGCTATAGAAGGTTTATGTCAAAATGAATGTAAACTTATAGATTTAGGTTATGAGAGAATTGATATACCACTTTTTGATAAATTTACATTAAAAATTGCTTATTCCAAAGTATACAAACATATTTTTGAAAAGATTTTCGAAAATAATATCTCATACATAAAACAAAATATTATTAATCTTATTGTTTGTTATTTAAAAAGTATCCCTATATATAATGATATAATTACAACTTTAAATAATATAGAAAAGTTAAAACTTGATTTACTAAAAAGAGATGATAAGAAATTTATTTTTATAGAGATTTATATTAAAGATTTAATGAATCTAAATAAAAAATATGGTTATGAAAAGACAAATATATATTTTAAAGAATATGCACTAAAATTAAGTGATATACATCCAATATACAGATTAAATGGACCAAACCTTGCATTAATTGTTGAAGAAGATGATGATTACAAATCAATTATAGAAAAAATTAAAAGTATTGATTTTTTAACAAAAGATGAAAATATAAAACCTGAATTGACAATTGCTGTATCATGGGGAGATAAATCTAATATAATTGAAAAATCAACTTTATCTATGAATTTTGCACAAGAGAACCATAATAAATATTATGAATTTAAATAATTAAGAGTTTAACTCTTAATTATTCATCTAAAAGTCTATCTTCTAACTTATCAATTGCAGCTTGTAAAGGTTTAGGCTCTAAGTTAAATGTTTTTGCTTTTTCTAAACCTAAAGCAATATTCTCTTCACTAAATGCATTTGTCACATTACAAACTGTTTTTATTACATTTAGAATTTTAGATTTTTCTAAATACTTTTCATCACACTTATCAAGTTCATCTACATATTCAATTACATTAATTAAATTATCGCTTAACTTCCAGTGTTTGAAAATCTTAGCTGTTATTTCAGAAGTTGTCATTCCTGTAATCTCTTTTTCTGCTTGAGCTAATGTTTTACCTGATGCAATCAATTCTTTGAACTCTTCAGTTTTTTCACTAGTATCAATAATATCTGCTAATACAAATTTTCCAGCTTCTTGTAAAAGTGCAGGTAAAACTAACTCTTCTTTTAATTCAAAAGAGATTTTATTTAACCATAAAGAAGCAAGTGTAGTAGCTAAGTTTGATGCTCTCATAAAATCATCACTGTTTATTCCATAAGCAGAAAGATTAGTTTTAAGTAAATTTTGTATTGTACCACCAATAGCAATAGAGATAGTAAAATTAATACCCAAAAGATTAATTGCTTTACTTGCTGTTTCAACCTTACTTCTAAAACCAAACATTGCAGAGTTTGACACTTTTAAAAGAGTAGATACAATTAATGCATCTTTTTCAATAATTTTTAATAATTCAAAAGCCTCTTTTTCTGGTTGTTGCCTAAACTCTTCAATCTCAATTATAGTTTTTGGTAAAGGAGGTAAAGACTCAATTTTTTCTATAATATTTTCATTCACATAAAACTCCTACAGCTATTAATATATAATTATACCAATTTATTGTTATATCAAGTATTAAACCTAAAATGCATTACATCTCCATCTTGAACAATGTAATCTTTTCCTTCTAGCCTCAATTTACCAACCTCTTTACACTTTGATTCGCCACCAAACTCAACGAAATCTTCATATGAAATAACCTCAGCTTTAATAAAACCTTTTTCAAAATCATTATGGATTACTGCAGCTGCTTGTGGAGCTTTTGTACCTTTTCTAATTGTCCAAGCTCTAACCTCAACTTTTCCTGCTGTAAAATATGATTGAAGTCCTAATTTATCAAATGATTTTTGAATAATTTGCTCAAGTCCAGATTCTTCAACACCTAAATCTGTTAAAAATTCTTTTGCTTCATCTTCTTCAAGACCTACTAATTCTTCTTCAATCTTAGCACAAAGAACAATTACATCTGCACCAACTTCAATAGCATGAGCTTTTAAAGTATCAACATATTGGTTTCCACCTTCTGCTAAAGAGTCCTCATCAACATTTGCACCATAAATAACATCTTTGTTAGATAAAAATCTAAGCTCTTTATCAAGTTGAACAAATAGATCATTTTCTTTATCTTCAAAAGTTTTTACAGGTTGTAACTCATCAATATGTTTATACACTTGTTCAGCTACAACTAGCATAGCTGCTGCTTCTTTTGAACCTTTTGATTGTTTTTTCAATTTTTCAATCTTTTTTTCAAGTTGAGAAATATCTGAATAAATAAGCTCCGCTTCAATAATTTCAATATCTCTAATAGGATTTACATCTCCCTCAACGTGAGTAACATTTCCATCATCAAAACATCTTACCATATGTAAGATAACTTCAACCTCTCTAATATTTGAAAGAAATTGGTTTCCTAAACCTTCACCTTTTGAAGCTCCTCTTACAAGTCCTGCTATATCTACAAAATCAATTGTAGAGTGCTGAATTTTATCTGGTATTACAATTTTTGCTAACTCATCTAATCTCTTATCTGGTACTGGTACAACAGCTTTGTTTGGTTCTATTGTACAAAACGGATAGTTTTGAGCCTCTGCATTTTGTGCTTTTGTTAACGCATTAAACGTTGTTGATTTACCTACATTTGGAAGACCTACGATTCCTACACCTAATCCCATTAATTTCCTTTTATTTAACTTGACAACTTAAGTTTGTCTCTATAATTTTTCTATCTAAATACACTTGGTCTGATTGAATTTCATCAATTGATACTGTAGCAGTACCTGCTTTTCTTAATACAACTCCTGTAGCAAGATTTGCAAATTCTAATGAAGTTACTAAATCATTATCTAAAGCTAAAGCAAAACCAATTGAAGCTAAAAGAGTATCTCCTGAACCTGTTACATCAAATACTTCTAATGGTACAGTTGGCAATACTGATAATTTATTGTCTTTTAATAAAGCAACACCCTCTTCAGATAGTGTAACTATAGCTTCATGGGTTTCAAATTTATTTTTTATCTCTTTTAATGCATCTAAAAGTCTATCGCTATTTTCTATTTCAATATTCGTTGCTACTGAAGCTTCATCTTTATTTGGAATAATTAAATATGCACCTTGATATTTACTATAGTCAGTACCAAATGGGTCAACAATAGTTTTAACATTGTTTTTATTTGCATATGAAATAATCTTTTGAGTAAAGTCTCTTGTCAAAACCCCTTTACCATAATCAGCTAAAAGAATTACATCATAAGCTTTAATCTTTTCTTGTAGTTTCTCAAAAAGTTTTTTAACACTATCAAAAGAGATATTATTTCTACTCTCATGGTCAAACCTAAAAATTTGTTGATTAGCAGACATAATTCTAGTTTTTTTAGATGTTTTTCTACCTTTTTGCTCTAAAAGAAAAGATTTAGTTTCAATTTCGTCCAATTTGTGTTTTAAAAGTCTAGCATTGTCATCACTTCCAACCACAGACATTACACTAACTTTTGCACCAAGTGAAGCTAAGTTTCTAATAACATTACCAGCTCCACCTAATACATCTTTTTCCTCTTTAATATCAACAATAGGTACAGGAGCATCTAAAGCTATTCTATCACAATCACCGATTAGATAAGAATCAATCATTAAATCACCAATTACTAAAATTTTTGGTTTTCTTTCTACTTTAATCATTTTTTATCCTATATTTTTAGTTAAGATTTTTAAAAAATTGCAGTGTTGCTCTAACACCTGCTCCACTTGCACCATGAGGATTATATCCCCAAGCTTTTTCTACAAATGCTGGTCCCGCAATATCTAAATGTGCCCATTTATCTTTATTTTCTTCATAAATAAAGTTATCTAAAAATAAACCTGCTGTAATTGCTCCACCATATCTTGTATTAGCTATATTACAAATATCTGCTATTTCAGATTTAATTGTTTTTCTTAAAAACCTATTGAAAGGTAAAGTTGTTGCATACTCACCAGCTTGTAAAGTATTTGCTACAATATCTCTTTTTAATACAGTATCATTTCCCATTACACCAATTGTATATTCACCAACTCCAACTACACAAGCTCCTGTTAAAGTTGCATAATCAAAGATATAATCAATATCTTCAATCTCATCTTGAGCATAACATAAACAATCAGCAAGAACTAGTCTTCCTTCAGCATCTGTATTTCTAATCTCAATAGTTTTCCCATTTTTTGCTTTTAAAACATCATCTGGTTTATAGGCATCTCCACCTATCATGTTTTCAACAGCACCAACAATACCATGGATTTCAATTGGAAGATTAAGTTTTGCAACTGCACTCATAATACCTAATACTGCACTACCACCACTTTTATCACTCTTCATAGTAACCATATAGTCAGCTGGCTTTAAAGATAATCCACCCGAATCATAAGTTAAACCTTTACCTACTAAAACAACTTTTTTCTTAGCATTTTCTGGTTTATAAGCTAAATGAATAAGTTTTGATTCATGTATAGATGCTCTACCAACACTTAGCATTGCATTCATACCATTTTTTTCTAAGTACTTTTCACCATGAATTGTACACTCTAGATTTGAATCTTTTGCAATTTTTTTAGCAAGCTCTGCCATAACTTTAGGATAACAATCAGCTGGTGGAGTATTTACAATATCTCTTGTTTTATTAACTGCTTTTGAAATAACTTTTGATTGTTCAAAAACATCTTTAATTTCATCAGTAATTTTTGGGACACAAATACTTAATTCTTGTTTTTTAGATTTCTTTTTCTTTGATTTATATTCGTTAAACTCATAAGCTCCAAGTAATGTACCCTCTACTAAAGCTTTCAAATCTAAATCTTTTAATTCAATTTTTGCACTTTTAAATTTTGTTGTTTTTAATTTTTTTATTGCAATTGAGATTGCAATAGCTATACTTTCATAATCATGTTCTTCAAACCCAACATAAATTCTTCCTATCTCAGGGAGAAACGCTATAGACTCATCTTTTTCTTCAAAACCAATATTTTCTAATATATCTTTATCTTCACAGTTTTCTAAATCATCTACAATAAAAATTTCTAATTCTGATTCTACACTTTTAAAATCATTTTCTATTAAATTAACTTTCAAAATTTTTCTCCTTTTTCTTAGTTACTTTATGAAAATAGTATACAATACTACCTCCAATCATTAAACCAAATGGTGCAGCATAATACCAATGTTCTTTTATCCAAGATAAAACAATAAGAATCTCTTCACCAAAATACCATGCAGGTACTATAGTTATTGCAGCCCACATCCAAGCAGATATAAGATTAATAAATGCAAACATTTTACCACTATATCTTGTCAAACCTATTGATATAGGAATGATTGTTCTCATTCCGTACATATATCTTTGAATAAAAATGATAGGCCAACCATATTTCATTAACAGTAAATGGGCTAATGCAAATTTTCTTCTTTGAGCTTTGAAGTTTCTATGTACATACGCTTTATTAAACCTTCCTATATAAAAATATATTTGGTCTCCAGCAAAACCACCAAGTCCAGCTACAAATATTGCAAAATAAAGATTCATATGACCAGAATGAGAAAGTAAACCTGCCATAATTAATCCAGCTTCACCCTCTAAAATACTCCAAGCAAAAAGGATTATATATCCGTATGTTTTAAGAAGATAAATAAATTTATTTTCTAAACCTTGAACTGGTGCTTCATATAAATTATAACCCAAAAATGAAATAAATATTAAAACTACTACAAAAAGTATTTTTCCTGAGTTATCTTGCAATTTTTCTAACATAATAAAACCTATTTAAAATCTAATAAGTTTTTTGCTTGAATCATATCTTTATCACCACGACCTGATAGTGTTATAACAATAACTTTATCTTTAAATTTATCTTTTGCCTTTTTAAGATAAGCAATTGCATGGGAACTTTCAAATGCTGGAATAATTCCTTCTTTTTGACTTAACCAAACAAAAGCATCTAAAGCTTCTTTATCGGTAATAGAATCATAGCTTACAACTTTTTCATCTTTTAAAAATGAATGTTCAGGTCCAATTCCTGGATAATCTAAACCAGCAGAGATAGAGTGAGCTTCTAAAACTTGTCCATTTTTATCTTGTAAAAGATAAGAGCATTGCCCATGTAAAACACCAGGCGTTCCTTTCGCTAAAGAACAACCATGTTTGTTTGTATCAATACCTAATCCACCAGCTTCAATCCCTATACATGTAGTCTCTTCATCTTCTAAAAAATGAGAAAAAGTACCTATAGCGTTTGATCCACCACCGATACATGCTACTACAAAATCGGGAAGTCTTCCCTCTTTTTCTTGTATTTGCCTTCTAGCTTCCCAACCAATAATGCTTTGAAAATCTCTAACCATCATTGGATATGGATGTGGACCTGCAACTGTACCAATTATATAAAAAGTATCTCTTGCATTTGTAACCCAATATCTAATTGCATCATTCATAGCATCTTTTAAGGTTTTACTTCCACTCTCAACAGCTATCACCTTTGCACCTAAAAGTTTCATTCTAAAAACATTAAGTTCTTGTCTTTCAACATCTTTTGCACCCATAAAAACAGTACAATCAAGACCAAGTAAAGCTGCAATTGTAGCAGTAGCAACGCCATGTTGTCCGGCTCCTGTTTCAGCTATAACTTTTGTTTTGCCCAATTTTTTAGCTAAAAGTCCCTGTGCTATTACATTATTTACTTTATGTGCACCTGTATGATTTAAGTCTTCTCTTTTTAGATAAACTTTTGCACCTATTTCTTCACTAATATTTTTAGCAAAATATAATGGTGTTTCTCTTCCTACATAATCTTTTAATAAAAAATCAACCTCTTTCCAAAACTCTTCATCAAATCTAAACTTTTTATAGTTTTCTTCCAATTGTTCTAAAATAGGCATCAGTGTTTCAGGTACATATCTTCCACCAAACTGTCCAAAATGTCCATTTTCATCTGGATCAAACTTTGAACTTTTTGGGATATAGTAGTTTTCTTTCATTTTCTCTTCTTTATATATCTAATACAGAATAAACTTTTGTATGTTTTTCAATTTTCTTTACGCCATCTAAAAAAGTAAGGTTTAATATAAAACAAGCTTCAATTAGATTTGCATCTATTTTTTTAATAAGTTTAGAAGCTGCAGTTGCTGTTCCACCTGTAGCTACTAAATCATCAATTAATAATACATTTGGATTTTTTTTAGGAAAAGCATCAAGATGAATTTCAACCTCATCATAGCCATACTCTAACTCATATTTTTCACATACTGTAGTACTAGGCAATTTCCCTTTTTTTCGTACAGGAACAAACCCAATATTTAATCTATCAGCTAATGCAGCACCAAAAATAAACCCTCTAGAATCAATACCTGCTACATAATCCAAATTATAAGATTTGTATCTATCTTCTAAATGGTCCATCAAAGTACTGTATGCTTCTTTGTTGTTTAAAAGGGTTGTTATATCTTTAAAAACTATTCCCTCTTTTGGGAAATCTTGAATATCTCTTATTGAATTATTAATTAAATTTTTATCTTCTTCACTTAATCTCATTGCAACTCTTTCTTTATAATCAAATCTTCTTAAAAGGATGAATATTTTACCTAAAAATATATTATGTTTGTCTAATAACTATGATTTAATAATATTTTTTACATCTTTGATACTATTACAAACATAATTAGCTATAGAATCCTTATCATCAAAGTGATGACCAGATTTTACTTGAATTGTATTTTTTATATTTGCATTCTTTGCACATAAGATATCTGATTTTTTATCTCCAATAAGCCACGATGTGGATAAATCAACCTCATGTTTTTCTAAAATATTATCTATCATGCCAGTTTTAGGTTTTCTGCAATTGCAATTATCTTCAGGTCCATGAGGACAGAATTCAACCTGACTAATATAAATCTTCTGTTGTTCTAATTGGTCTAGCATCCAATTTGTTAACTTATTATAATCGTTAATAGTATAATAACCTCTTGCTATACCAGACTGATTAGTGATAATAAAAAGTTTATATCCAAGATTTTGTAAATATATTAAGGAATCAAATAAAGAATCAACAAATTCGAACTCTTCTATTTTATAAGTGTAATCTTTTTCAACATTTACAACACCGTCTCTATCTAAAAAAACTGCTTTTTGCATATATTGCCTTTTTCATTTGATATATGCATTTTATCCAATTTAAATTAAATCAATCTCTTGTGTGGTAATTCCTCTATTTACTAATTCTGAACATACATCTCCTGCATCTTCAATTACAGTTAAAGATATCTTTTTATCAATTATTAAAAGTTCTAAACATTTATTTTCATCTTCAAAAAAAGTTATCTTCTTATTTTCAATCTTCCAATTTTTAGAGTTTAAAGTTATTACATCACTTATATTATCAATTTTTCTATTTATCAAATAAGAACTTTGTAAGGAGTTTATTGTTGAGATCACATCCCTTTGTATAGTAGAAGCTAAAGCTTGATTCCGAGTATTCATATATTTTGGTATTGCAAAAGTAGATATAATTCCTATTATTACTATTGCAAAAATTAATTCCATTAAAGAAAAAGCAGGTTTCATTTCTTTCCTTTAGTTAAATAATTAATAATATTATAATATTAAATAACTTAACTAAAGATAATTTAAGAAATTACTTTAAAGAATATTAGGCATATCAATATTTGTTTCTTTATTTGTATCAGCGACTGACTCAAATACTACCTCTATTGGGGCATCGTTTGCATTCTCTTTATCTACAAATCTTGTATATTGTTTTTGGAAATCTAATTTAACAGTTCCGATAGGACCATTTCTTTGTTTACCAATAATTATTTCAGCCTCTTCTACAGGTTTATTAACAAACTTAGATTTGTACTCTTCCCCTTTATCTGATGCCTCTTTCTCTTTTCTAGCTTCTTCTCTCTCTTTATATACATCATCCCTATATACAAACATAATAATATCGGCATCTTGCTCAATAGCTCCAGATTCTCTAAGGTCAGAAAGCATTGGTCTTTTATCTGGTCTATTTTCAAGTCCCCTATTTAACTGAGACAAAGCAATAATTGGAATTTTCATCTCTCTTGCAAGCATTTTAAGCCCCCTTGAGATATCTGAAACCTCTTGGTGTCTATCTTTATTTCCAGTTCCCTGCATAAGTTGAAGATAATCAATAATTACCATTGAGATATTATTATCCTCATTTTGTGCAAGTTTTCTAACCCTTGCTCTTAATTGGTTAATATTAACACTTCCACCATCATCAACAAAAAGTTTCTTTTTATTTAAATCTTCAAAAGCACCATTTAGATTAGACCATTGGTTATCGTCCATATCACCTTTTCTAAGGTTTTGTAAAGGGATTGATGTTTTAGCTGCAAGCATCCTTAACATAAGTTGTTCTGCAGGCATCTCTAGTGAGAAAAATATTACACCCTTTCCTGCCTCAACATTTTTAAGACACATATTTAATACAAGTGCTGTTTTACCCATAGCAGGACGTGCTGCGATAATTACTAAATCCCCTTCATTAAAACCTGTTGTTCTCTTATCAAGATCATAAAACCCTGTAGTTTCCCCAATTAGGTGTTTATTTCCTAACTCTTTCATTTTTTTAATATAAGAAAGAGTATCACCTGTAATTAGATTCATATCTTTTAATTCAGAAGTTGCACTATCAGTTGAAATTTTATAAAGTTCTCCTTGAACTGTATCTAAAGCTTCATTTGCTGTAACTTCATCTTCAATTGCGACTTTTTTAATTGTTGTTGCTAAAGTTGCAAGTTCTCTTTTTACAGAACCATCTTTTATCTCTCTAACATATGCTAATGTATTTGTAATTGGATTTGCTGAAAGTATTTCTAATAGTATTGAATCTTCTACATCTTTAGAGTCAACTCTTTTTCTAATAAACTCTTCATCAATAGGCATATCTGAATTATGTAATTTAACCATTACATCAAATATTTTTTGGTGTGCAGGAAGATAAAAATCTTTAGGTTTCAATACTCCTAAAACATCTTCTAACTCTTCTGGGTTAAAAAGTATTGAACTTAAAACGGCTCTTTCAATATTTACACTATATATACTATCCATCTATTCTCCATAACAATTAAGGATAAAATTGTAACTAAATTTATTTACAAGTAAGTTTATAAGAAAAAAAAGAGTAGAGATTAGCTATTTTTTTTAGCTTCAATCTCTACTTCTTCCAAAAATCTATTAAGAAGTTTATCTGTAGGAAGTTTTGCTATAGTCTCACCTTTTTTTATAATAAGACCAACACCTTTTCCATATGCTATTGCTACATCTGCCGCTTTTGCTTCACCTAAAGCATTTACAACACACCCCATTACTGAAACATTAAGTGGTGTTTTTATATGTTTCGTTTTTTCTTCTACCTGGGCAACTGCACTAACTAAGTCAGCTTCTATTCTTCCACAAGTTGGACAAGAGATAATATTTAATCCCTCTTTGGTAAGTCCTGCATCTTTTAAAATTGCACGTCCCACTTCAATCTCTTTTTCAAGTTCCCCTGTAATAGAAACTCTTAAGGTATCCCCTATTCCATCAAGAAGTAAACTTCCTAAGGCTATTGAAGATTTTATTGTCGAGTGAAATAAAGTCCCTGCTTCCGTTACACCTAAATGAAAAGGGTAATTATTCATAGGTCTTAATAATCTATATGCTTCTACAGTTCTTTGTACATCACTTGCTTTAAGTGATACTTTTATATCCTCAAAACCTAAATCTTCAAGATATTTAATATTATAATCAGCACTCTCAACCATACCACGTGCTGTCTGACCATATTTATTTTCAAATTGTGACTCTAAAGAACCACAGTTTACACCAATTCTAATAGGAAGGTTTCTTTGCTTACATTGCTTTACTACCTCTGCAACTCTTTGCTTATTCCCTATATTTCCAGGATTAATTCTAATACAATCAACAACTTCTGCTGCAATTAATGCAAGTTTATGATTAAAGTGTATATCTGCAACAATTGGAAGAGTACTTTGAGCCTTAATCTCTTTTAAGGCATTTGCTGCCTCTATATCAGGTACTGCAACTCTTACAATATCCGCTCCAGCAAAATGTAATGCTTTTATTTGCTCCACTGTAGTTTCTACATCTGAAGTCTTACTATATGTCATAGATTGTACAGAAACAGGTGCATCACCACCTATTGCTACACCACCTACATATATCTTTCTTGTTGGGTATCTTTTAATGTTTTTCATAGTGGGGGAATTTTATCAAAATAAGTTTAATTATTAGTAAATATATTTTAGCTAATTTTGAATTTTAATATTAAAGTTTATTTTATTAGAAAATAAATAATTTTTTATTATAATCAAATTATTAGACATGTAGGATTTTTATGCTAAAAAATAAGTTCATTTTAAATTTTTTATTTTTTACAATTATTTCTCTTATTATATATTCAATATCGACATTTTATATTAATAAAGAAGAGAAAAAGCAATTAAGTGAAAAATATTTAAATATTTCTAATAATTTAAAAAATACCGTATCAAATCTAATTACAGATAAAAAAAATGCAACTCTAGCAATGGCAATGTCAATTGCAAAAGATAAAAAAATTGCAGAAGCACTTCTAACTAAGAAAAATACCCATGTTGATTATAAAAATTTTTCTTCAGAATTAAGAAGGACTACTAGATTTAAAAATGTTTGGTTTCAAATTATTGATAAAAATGGAAATAGTTTTTATAGAAGTTGGACAGACAAAACAACTGATTCATTAAAATTTAGAAAAGATGTACAAAAAGTAATAAAAAATAAAAAAATCTTAGCTTCCATTAGTGTAGGTAGGTTTGATATGACTTTTAAATCTATGGTTCCTATCTTTCATAATAATGATTTTTTAGGTATTTTTGAGGTAATAACTCACTTTAACTCAATCTCAAAAATTTTAGAAAACAATAAAATAAATTCTTTAGTTTTAGCAGACAAACAATTTAAAGATAAAATTATTTATCCATTTTCAAAAAAATTTTTAGATGACTATTATATCGCTAATTTGAATGCCCAAGATTCATTTATCAAATTAATAAAAAAAGAGGGTATCGAAAATATTTTAAACTTAAAAAAATACAAAATAGTTAATAATAATATTTTGACACATTTTGAAATTGTTGAGTTTGGTGAGAATTTGATTGGACATGTAATTTTATCTATAAATCTTGATAATGTAAATATACATGATATTAAAAAATTTAAAAGAAATTCACAAGCTTATGTATTTTTATTTATCTTTTTGTTTGCTCTTTTATACACTATTGTTTCTTATTACATTTACTCAAAAAGTATACAAAAACTTAATATTGAACTTGAAAATAATTTGGAAAAAATCAAAACCCAAGAAAAAAAGAATCAAATGATTCTTGATTCTCAAAAAAATATAATAGTTATTACCGATGGTTATTACATTAAAAATTCAAATAAACAACTTCTTGAATTTTTCAATTTTAAATCACTTGAAAAATTTAAAGAAAAATATGAATGCATATGTCAAACTTTTGTAGATATGAACGATAAGTATTATTTGATTGACAAAGATTATAATGGCAAAAATTGGGCTGAACATATTTTAGCAAATCCAAATGAAAAATTTAAAGCTGCAATAAAAAAAGAGGATACACTTAGACATTTTACATTAAATGTAAATTCAACTATTTTTGATGAGGAAGAGATACCTTATATAATTGTAACACTTACAGATATAACCCAAGAAATTGAACAACAAAAAAAATTAAAAGCTCTTAATGATAACCTTGAAATCATGGTAGAAAACAAAACAAAAGAGTTAAAAGAATTAAATGAATCTTTAGAAAAAAGAGTTATTGAAGAGAGTGACAAAAATAAAGAAAAAGATAGAATGCTTTTCCAACAAAATAAAATGGCAGCTATGGGTGAGATGTTAAGTAATATTGCTCACCAATGGAGACAACCTTTAGCCTCTATCTCAGCAGCAATTAGTTCTTTAAAATTACAAAAAGAGTTAGGAATAGTTGATAATAACAATTTTAATACTACTTGTGATTTAATTTTAAAAAATTCAAATTATTTATCACAAACTATTGAAGATTTTAAAAACTTTTTTAAAAAAGATAGAATAAAAAGTGATTTTTTATTAAAAAAATCTATTACAGAAAACGTCACTTTACTAAAAGATAAATTGAAACATGACCAAATAGAAGTACTTGTAAATATTGATGAGAAGATAGAACTTTTTGGATATAAAAATGAATTTCAACAAGCACTACTTAATATTATAAACAATTCTATTGATGCACTAAACTCAAATGATGAAATTAAAATAAAAGTAATAAAAATAGAATACTCAAATAAAATACTTTCTATAACTGACAGTGCAAAAGGGATAGAGGAAAAAATACTAAATAGAATTTTTGAACCATATTTTACAACAAAACATCAAAGTCAAGGTACAGGCATAGGTTTATATATGACAAGAGAAATATTAACAAAACATATGGGATTTAATGTAGATGTAGAAAATATTGATTTTGAATATAATAATGAAATATTACATGGTGCATCATTTAAAATACATCTATAAAAGTAACTATTTCCCTAATAAAATCTATTAAACTTTAATTTTGAAAAACTAAGATATAATTGCGCCATACTATACATAAGGAACCAAATGCAAAGTTTTACTGTTTTTGATATAGTAATAGTAAGTATAACTGTATTACTAGGATTGAAAGGTCTTTTAAGAGGTTTTATAAAAGAAGTTTTTGGATTAGTAGGGATAATTGGTGGTATTTTTGTAGCATCAAGGATGGCTGCTGAAATTGGAAATGCTGTTGCACCACTTTTGGCTCTTGAAAATAATGCTACAATTAAATTAATTGGATTTATTCTTGGACTTGTATTATTTTGGGCAATTGTTTATGTTCTTGGGATAATATTAAGTAAAATGTTTTCTGCTAGTGGCTTAGGATTTTTTGATAGAATTTTAGGTTTTTTATTTGGTAGTGCAAAAATATTTTTTATCTTCTCAATTATTGCATATGCATTATTTCAAGTTCAATCTTTCAAAGATTTAATGAACAATAAAATTTCTGATTCAATAACATTTCCACTTCTTGTACAAACAGGTAGTTTCATAGTTAAACTTGATGCTTCAGATTTTGTAAAAAAAGTTGAAGATTCTGTTTCTAAAGATGAAGAGATTGTAGAAGACCCAGATTTAATAGAAAAAAAATCAATTACTCAAGAGTTAACTGATACAGTAAAAGAGATGAAAGAAAAAACTGTAGAATCAGGTACAGCAGTTGTTAACAGCGTGAAAAAAACTGTTGATGAAAAAGTTAATGATATAGCTGAAACTGTAAAAGAAGATGTTGAAAAAAAGATTACAGAAAATACAAATGAAAAAGATGCTACAACAGAAGATAATAAATAAAAAGTTTAAAAGGAATTAAAGATTGTTTGAAAATAAATATATACAACAAAGAATAGAAAAAGCAAATTTTTTAAGAGAAAAAGGCGTTAATCCTTACTCAAATGAGTCATCAAGAAATACAACTATTTCAAAATATTTAAATGTAAATAGTGACCTTTTTCAAACAGAAGAAAAAAGAGATGAGAACAGAGAATATACAGTTGCAGGAAGAATTAAATTCTTTAGACTTATGGGTAAAGCATCTTTTCTTAAAATAGAAGATGAGAGTGGAATACTTCAAATTTATGTTGCAAGAGACAATTTACCAGAAGGATTTTATAATGAAATCTTTAAAAAAAGTGTTGAAGTTGGAGATATTCTTGAAGTAAGTGGTTATCCATTTATTACTAATAAAGGTGAATTATCACTTCATGTACATGGTTTAAAGATATTAACAAAATCAATCTCTCCATTACCAGAGAAATACCATGGGATTCAAGATAAAGAGTTAAGATATAGACAAAGATATTTAGACCTTATTATGAATAGTGAAGTTAGAAAAACTTTCCATGTAAGATCAAAAGTTATTAGTCTTACTAGAAGATTTTTTGAATCAAAAGGATTTTTAGAAGTTGAAACTCCAATGATGCACCCAATTCCTGGTGGGGCAAATGCAAAACCTTTTGTAACTCATCATAATGCCTTAGGTGTTGATAGATATTTAAGAATTGCACCAGAATTATATTTAAAAAGACTTATTGTTGGTGGATTTGAAGCAGTATTTGAAATAAATAGAAACTTTAGAAATGAAGGTATGGATGCAACACATAATCCAGAATTCACCTCTATTGAATTTTATTGGGCATATAAAACATATAAAGATTTAATTGAACTTACAAAAGAGTATATTGAATACCTATTTGATAACTTGGACTTACCAACAGTTCTTCCTTATGGTGATTTAAAAATAGATTTTTCTAAATTTAGTGAAGTTCCATTAATAGAGTCCCTAACAACAATTGGTGGAGTTCCAGCAGATATAACTGAAGATAAAGAAAAAATAATCGCTTACTTAAAAGAAAGAAATTTGGAAGTAAATGAAAATATGAATTTAGGACAACTTCAAGGGGAACTTTTTGATGAGTTTGTTGAAGAAAAATTAATTAATCCTACTTTTATTACAGAATATCCAGTTGAGATTTCTCCACTTGCTAGAAGATCAGATGAGAAACCACATTTAACTGATAGATTTGAATTATTTATTGCAGGTAAAGAGATTGCAAACGCCTTTAGTGAGTTAAATGACCCATTAGATCAACTAGAAAGATTTGAAGGACAAATGGAAGCTAAAGATAGTGGTGATGATGAAGCCCATGAGATGGATAAAGATTTCGTAAATGCATTATCATATGGTATGGCACCAACTGCAGGACAAGGAATTGGAATAGATAGATTAGTAATGATGCTAACAAATGAACACTCTATTAGAGATGTTTTATTATTCCCAGCTATGAAACCACTAAAAGATGAAAACTTCGATATTAACGAAGAAGAATAGAAAAGGATAGGAGTATAAAAGATGAGCTTTATAAATGAGAGAAGACTTGAAGTTGCAGATAAAGAGATATTCGATATAGTAGAAGCAGAACTACAAAGACAAACAGATCACCTAGAGATGATAGCAAGTGAAAACTTCACAAGCCCAGCAGTAATGGAAACAATGGGAAGTGTATTTACAAATAAATACGCAGAAGGATACCCATATAAAAGATATTATGGTGGATGTGAATTTGCAGATAAAGCAGAACAATTAGCAATAGATAGAGCTTGCGAGATATTTGGATGTAAGTATGCAAATGTACAACCACACTCAGGAAGTCAAGCGAATGGAGCAGTATACGCAGCATTAATTAAAGCAGGTGATAAAATTCTTGGTATGGACCTTTCTCATGGAGGACACCTAACACATGGTTCAAAACCATCTTTTTCAGGTAAAAACTACCAAGCATTCTACTATGGAGTAGAATTAGATGGAAGAATAAACTATGATAAAGTTAAAGAAATAGCTCAAATAGTACAACCAAAAATTATAGTGTGTGGAGCATCAGCATACGCAAGAGAGATAGATTTTGCAAAATTTAGAGAAATAGCTGATTCAGTAGGAGCATATCTATTTGCAGATATCGCACATATTGCTGGATTAGTAGCAGCAGGTGAACACCCAAGCCCATTTCCACATGCAGATGTAGTAACAACTACAACACATAAAACTCTAAGAGGACCAAGAGGTGGTATGATTCTATGTAATGATGAAGATATTTCTAAAAAAATAAACTCTGCAATATTCCCAGGAACACAAGGTGGACCATTAGTACATGTAATGGCAGCAAAAGCAGTAGCATTTAAAGAGATTTTAGATCCATCATGGAAAGAATACGCAAAACAAGTAAAAGCAAATGCAAAAGTACTTGGGGAAGTGATGATGTCAAGAGGATATGATATAGTATCTGATGGAACAGATAATCACTTAGTGTTAGTGTCATTTTTAAATAAAGAGTTTTCAGGTAAAGATGCAGATGCAGCATTAGGAAACGCAGGTATAACTGTAAATAAGAATACAGTACCAGGTGAAACAAGAAGTCCATTTGTAACATCAGGTATTAGAGTAGGATCACCAGCACTAACAGCAAGAGGGATGAAAGAGGAAGAGTTTACGTTTATAGCGAATAAAATTTGTGATGTATTAGATGATATTAACAATACAGATTTACAAGCTAAGATTAAACAAGAACTTAAAGAGTTAGCTAGAGATTTTGTAATTTACAACAAATCAACTTACTAAATTAAACCAAAAAGTATTAAGGATATTTTATGGAAATTAGAGGCGAAGATTTTATAAAGAAAGTTCAATTAAAACAAGAAAAAAGTGAGATTGAAGATAGATTAAATGAGATAAAAAACAATGAGTCTAACTTTGAACAACAAGAGGTACCACAACCACAACAACCCTCTTCTTCACAAAGTCAACTTGATAGAGAGATTGAGATACAAGAAGAAAGGGAATATAGCGATATTATGCTTGGGAAAAATACTTCAAATGAACAAAGTAAAAAGAAATATCTTGTTTTAGGGTTAATCCTTGTAATACTTTTTTTATTAACTATTATAGTTATTCGCCTTTTAACTAATGATTCAACATCAACTGACTCATTTACAAAAGATAGTTCAAGTGCTACACAGAATAGTATTGGCAATGAAAACATTGAAGAGCAATATCAAAAAATCATCAATGAAAAATTAAAAAATATAAAAGAAGAAAAAGAGAAAGAAGCTCAAGCAGAAGAAAAAATAGATGAAAACTTGAGTCTTGAAAAAATTGAACAAAAAGAGTTAGTTGAAGATACTAAAGTTGAAAAAACTAAACCTGATGTTTTTAATGTAAAAGAAGAGATAAAACCAACTCCTGTTAAAAAAGTTGCAAAACCTAAACCTGTTGTTAAAAAAACTCAACCTAAAGTTATCCAAAATGCCATCTCATCATCAACTAGCGCAATTACTACAAAACCAAAAGGAACTTTTGTTCAAATTGGAGCTTTCTCTAAGATGCCTAGTGCAGAATATTTAAATACCATTAAAACAAAAGGTTTTTCATATAAAGTTTATAAAGTTTCTATAAATGGAAAAGTTTTCCATAAAGTTTTAATAGGACCATACTCATCAAGAGGACAAGCAAAAAATGCGACAGATAACATTAAAAGACAATTAAATGTAACTGGTGCATTCATATTAACATATTAATAAGGTATCTAATAAATGCAATTTTTTTCTAAAGAACTTTTTCTAGATCAATTCACTCCTGTTTCGATCTACGAAAAAGTTAAAAAGCTATATAAAAATGAAATAACATTTTTATTTGAAAGTACAATCAATTCGGCAGAGGGAAACTACTCATACATTGTAATAGGTGATAGAGAAAGAGTTTGGTATCAAGATGGTATTTGCTACTATAAAAATGAAAAAAAAGAGATAAATAAAGTAGATTCTAACCCTTTAAAATTTTTACAAAAATATTATAAATCTATAGATAAAGAGTTTTATAAACAAAAATCTGAAGAGTTAGGAATTGGGCTTGTTGATGGATTTATTGGTAATGTAGGTTATGATATAGGTAAAGAGTTTGAACCTGTATTAAAAAAATATATGAATAATCTTGAAGACCAACTTCATATTCCGGACTTAGATCTTATTAGACCAAATATAATCTTAGGTTTTTCACATAAAACCTCAAAACTTGTAATGGTTACATCATTAGAAGAAAAAGCAGATGATTTAGAAAAAATTGAGGCTGAACTTTTAACACAATACTTTTTTACACCAATAAAAAAAGCTCAACTTTTAGATGAAGGAAAATTCAATTATACCAAAGAAGAGTTTTTTAAAATGGTAGAAAAATCTAAGGAGATGATTAAATCAGGAGATGTTTTTCAAATACTAATGTCAAATAGATTTATTCAAAATGCAAAAGTTGATCACTTAAGTTTTTATAGAGCACTTCGAAGTAAAAATCCTAGTCCATATCTTTTTTTCTTAGAGTTTGAAGATTTTTCAATTGCAGGAAGTTCTCCTGAAGTTATGGTAAGACTTATAGATGGACATATCCTTTTAAGACCAATTGCCGGAACACGAAAAAGAGGAAAAAATCTAGATAGAGATTTAGAACTTGAACAAGAGATGATAAGTGATGATAAAGAAAGAGCAGAACATATTATGCTTGTTGACCTTGGAAGAAATGATGTAGGTAGAGTTGCAAAACCTGGAACTGTAAAAGCAACTGAACTTATGAGAGTTGAAAGATATTCGCATGTTATGCATATGGTTTCAGATGTAGAAGCAAAAATCGATGACAAATATGACATGTTTGATCTTTTTGCAGCTACTTTTACAGCAGGGACAATGACAGGAGCACCTAAAATTAGAGCAATGGAACTTATAGCTCAATTTGAAGGGATAAAAAGAAATTTCTATTCTGGAAGTATTGCTTACTTTGGATTTGATGGAAATATGGATAGTGCAATTACTATTAGAACCACAATGCTTACAAAAGATAAAGTGATTTTCCAAGCAGGAGCAGGTGTAGTTGCAGATAGCCAACCAGAACTTGAATTTTTAGAAGTGCAAAATAAACTTGCCGCTAATATTTCAACATTAAAAGATTTATCATAAAGGAATTGTTTTGTTACTTGGAGTAAATATAGACCATATTGCCGTTTTAAGAGAAGCTAGAAAAATAAATGACCCTAATCCATTAGATGCAATATCTATTTGTAAACTAGCAGGTGCAGACCAAATTACAATACATCTAAGAGAAGATAGAAGACACATACATGACAAAGATGCAGAGATTATATGTAAACTATCACCTCTACCCGTGAATTTAGAATGTGCTATAGATGAAGAGATTATTGATATAGTATGTGATTTGAAACCAATGAGAGCAACACTTGTTCCAGAAAAAAGAGAAGAGGTGACAACTGAAGGTGGGTTAGATTTAATCACAAATTTTGATAGAATTGAAAAAGCTGTAAAAAAACTTCATAAAAATGGGATTGAAGTATCACTATTTATAGATCCAAACAAACAAATGATTGAAGCCTCATCTAAACTAAATGTTGAATGGATAGAGCTACATACTGGTTCATTTGCAAATATTTATGCAATGCTTTACAGTAATCTAGCAAATACACACCATACAATTAAAGAGTTAGAACTACCAAGAGATGAATTAAAAAAACTATTAGATAAAAGTAAAAAAGAGATTAAAAAAGCAGCTTTAAAAGCTCAAGACTTGAATTTAAAAGTTGCAGCAGGACATGGACTTAACTATCAAAATGTCACTCAAATAACTTCAATAAAAGCAATTGAAGAATTAAATATAGGACAAAGTATTATTGCCAGATCAGTATTTACAGGTTTAGAAAAAGCGATAAAAGATTTGAAAGAATTATTATAATGGAACAAAAAAAACCAACAATTGCCGTTTCTATTGGTGATTTAAATGGAATAGGTATTGAAATTGCACTAATATCTCATGAAAAAATTTCTAAATATTGTAATCCTATATATTGCATTAATAAAACAATGTTAAACAAAGCATCAAAACTACTTGAAATTAATATTCCAAAAGATTTTAAAACTTTTGATGTAAAAGGTGACTTTGAAATAAAACCAGGAAAAGTTTCAAGAAAGAGTGGAAAATATTCTTATGATTCTTTTAATGAAGCTATAAATTTGGCCAATAAAAACAAAGTTGATGCAATTACGACTTTACCTATAAACAAAGAAGCTTGGAATAAAGCAAAAATTAAATATAAAGGTCATACAGAAGTACTAAGAGACTTTTTTGGCAAAAATGCAATTATGATGTTAGGTTGTAAAAAACTTTTTGTTTCTTTATACACTGAACATATACCTTTAAAAAAAGTTGCTAAATCTATTGAAGAAGAGAGTTTAACTCAATTTCTAATTGACTTTCATAAAAGTGTAAATAGCGAAAGGATTGGTGTATTAGCTTTAAATCCACATGCTAGTGATAATGGTGTTTTAGGGAATGAAGAAGTAGAGATATTTAAAGCTATAAAAAATGCAAATAAAAAACTTGAAAAAGAGATTTTTAAAGGACCATTAGTTCCTGATACTGCCTTTTCAAAAGCCTCAAGGAAAAACTTCAAATACTTTGTAGCAATGTATCATGATCAAGGTTTAGCACCTTTAAAAGCATTATACTTTGATGAAAGTATTAATGTAAGTTTAAATTTACCAATTATCAGAACTTCAGTTGACCATGGTACAGCATTTGATATAGCATATAAAAACAATAGAAAACTAAACAGTAAAAGTTATATAAATGCAATTAAAGAGGCTATCGAGTTACAAGATAGAAAATAATGACATCTTTAGAATTTTGTCATGAACTTGAATTCTCAAAAATAAATTTTATAGAAAGAAAATTTAGAATTACCCATCCAAAAACTATACTTTTAGGTGCTCCTAAAGTAGGAAAAAGTTTTCTTATTTTTGATTATTTATCAAATTTTGAATCAAAAGAATATCTTTATATCGATTTTGATGATTATCGAAATGATAAAGAAGAAATTTCTCAAAATCTTGAAGAGTATGTTTTTAGAAATAATATAAAAGTTATAGTATTAGAAAATTTTTCATTTGATATTAAAATACCATTTTGTGATAGTGTTATAATCACTTCTAAATTACAAAAAGATATTAAAGGATATAAAACTATAAAAGTAAGTCCTTTAGATTTTGAAGAGTATTTATTGCATGATAAAAGAAATCAAAATATAACACATAATTTTAATAGTTTTTTAAAATATGGTAATCTTCCACAAACACTACAAACAGCTGAATTTAAAATATATAAAGAGTTACAAAATATTATCAAAATTATTTCAGAAGACAAGACTTCAGAAGAGATACTTAAAATATTAATATTTAATATAGATGAAAAAAAATCTTTAAATCAACTATATCTTTCACTAAAATCAAAGATGAAAATATCAAAAGATAAATTTTATGAACAATGTAAAAAATTAGAAGAAAACTTTATTATTTATTTTATATCAAAGTATAATCAAGAAAAAGCAGTAAAAAAAATATTCTTATATAATAGTGCTTTTTTCAGTGCAACAAGCTATAAAAAGAAATTTAAAAATGAATTTACTAATATTATTTTTCAAGAGCTGTTAAACAAACGAGAGCAAATATTTTATTTGGACTATATCGATTTTTATATTCCTAAAAAAAATATTGGAATTGTTTCAATCCCTTTTTTTAACTCAATGCTTATGCAATCTCAATTAAAAAAAATAAAAAAAACTGCCTTAGAATATAATATCAAAGAGCTTAATATAATCACCGTATCAAACAATGAAAATATAAACTCAAAAGAGCTTACAATTAATGTCTTACCTTTCTATGAATGGTCATTGAGTTAAGCTTTTACTTCTTTTTTAGAATTTTTTAGATATAATCGCACAACTACAAAAGGACATAAATGAGAAAGAGAGTACTTGTAAAATTTTCTGGTGAAGCACTTGCTGGTGCAGATGGATATGGTATTGACACTCAGATTTTAGACTACATTGGTAATGAAATCAAAGAGCTAGTTGATAACAATATTGAAGTTGGAATTGTTATAGGTGGGGGAAATATCATTAGAGGCGTTACAGCAGCAGCTGATGGTGTTATCAAAAGAACAAGTGCAGATTATATGGGTATGTTAGCAACAGTTATCAATGGTGTTGCTATGCAAGAAGCTTTAGAACATAAAGGACTTTCTGCAAGACTACAAACTGCAATTAAAATGGAACAAATAGCTGAACCTTATATTGTTAGACGTGCAACAAGACATCTTCAAAAAGGAAGAGTTGTAATATTTAGTGCTGGTACTGGTAATCCTTACTTTACTACAGATACAGCTGCAACACTTAGAGCAACTGAAATTGATGCATGTATGTTAATAAAAGCAACTAAAGTTGATGGTGTTTATGATAAAGATCCAATGAAATTTAGTGATGCTATAAAATTAGACCAAATTACTTATGATCAGGCATTGGAAGATCATATTAAAGTTATGGATGATACTGCAATTGCATTAGCAAAAGACAATAAACTTCCTATAGTTGTAGCAAATATGAATGAAAAAGGGAACCTACTAAAAATCATCAATGGTGATCATAGTAAGTGCTCAATTGTAAAATAAAAAAATAAGGAATTTTTAATGATGAGATTAGAAGAAAGAATGTCACAAGCTTTAAAAAAAGTAAACAATGACAGATATATTTTAGCTATTGCTGTTGGACAAAGAGCAGATGAATTAAGTAAAGGAGCTAAACCATTACTTGATAAAAATACACAAAATATGAAATATACTGATATTGCAATTGATGAGATTGCAGGTGGTTTTTTAAAAATCGAAGGTTTAGTTAATAAAGATTAGTAGTAGAGCTTCTGCTTTATTACTAATTTAGGTACTTATATGGATCCGTTTATTTTAAAAGTTCAAAGTATTAATACTTTGGATGATGCTATTGCACTACTACATAAAGAAACAAAAGTTAGCCAAAAACTTGAGGGTATAATTGATTTTGCTATCAAAGCTCATGAGGGTCAATTTAGAAAAAGTGGCGAACCTTATGTGATACACCCTATTCTTGTTGCAACTGTTGTATCACATTTTTCAAAAGATGAAGATATTATTGCTACAGCTCTTCTTCATGATGTTGTTGAAGATACAGAATACACTTTAGATTTTGTAAGAGAAAACTGGGGTGAGAATGTTGCTCATATGGTTGATGGACTAACAAAAATTGATGCTATTAGAGAGCATGAATTACCACCTTCTGATTCAAATAAAAAACTAATATCTTCAGCTATGACATTTAGAAAAATGTTAATTGCATCTATTGATGATGTAAGAGTTTTAATTGTTAAACTTTGTGATAGACTTCACAATATGTTAACACTTTCAGCATTACCTGAAAATAAACAAAAAAGAATAGCAGAAGAAACACTTGTTGTTTATGTACCTATTGCACATAGACTAGGTATTTCTACAGTTAAAAATACACTTGAAGATTTGGCATTTTTTTATATTTATCCTGAAGAGTATAAAAAAATTGATGATTTTATGATTGAGCATCAACATGCTATTCAATTAACTTTTAATAAATTTATATCTTCAACAAAAAAAGTTTTAGAAAAAAATGGTTTTGATTTAAACACTGTACAAATCAACAGTAGAATCAAACACTACTATTCTATATATTTAAAAATGCAAAGAAAAGGTGTAACAATTGATGAGATTCTTGATCTTTTAGCAATTAGAATTTTAGTGCCAGAAGATATAGATTGTTACAAAGTATTAGGTTTTTTACACCTTGCATATAAACCTTTAATTTCTAGATTTAAAGATTATGTTTCAACTCCAAAAGAGAATGGATATCAAACTATACATACAACAGTATTTTATAACTCTAAAATCTATGAAGTTCAAATTAGAACTTTTGAGATGAATAAAGTTGCAGAATATGGTATTGCTGCTCACTGGAAATATAAAAGTGGATTAAAACATCAACCAAATTTAAATTGGCTAAAATCCTTAGAATACTCAAATGACAATGTAGAAGAGTTTTATCAAGATACAAAAGATGATTTATATTCTGAAGAGATTGTTGTTTATTCTCCCCATGGAGATACTTTCAATCTGCCTAGAGGTTCAACTGCTTATGATTTTGCTTATGCTGTTCACACCGATGTAGGGAAAAATGCAGTAGAGTCTTATATAAATAAAATCAAAAAACCACTATTAACTGAACTTCACAGTTCAGATATTGTTTCAATCAAAACTGTAGATTATGCGATTCCTAGGTGTTCTTGGATTGATATGGTAAAAACAAACAGAGCAAAAAAACAGATTAGATTTTTATGTTCTCAAAGATTAAAAGAGATTGATGAGTTAACAGGTAGAAATATAATCAATACTGTTTTTTCAAAATATATGGAAAAAGTTACCTCTGTTTATAAGTTTGATTCACTTTATAAAGTACCACAAATTATTGATTACTTTAAGCATGTTAAACATGAAATTGAGAAAAAAATCATTCAAGATAGAGGATTTGTAGCTAGATTTAAAATATATACTAGTAAAATCAAAAAATTTAAATTTGACAATATGATTTTATATTCAAATTTTAGTATTAATTCTGTATCATTTGACCACTGTTGCCATCCCAAATTTGCTGATGAAATTGTAGCTTTCAAAGATGGAAATAAAGCTGTTATTCATCACAAAATGTGTGACAAGGCTTATAAACAAATTATGAGTAATGAACCAATGTTATTTTGTAAATGGACAGTAGATACACTTTATCAATATAAAATGGTAGTTAGTTTACCAAATACAAAAGGTGAGTTATCAAGATTGCTATCTTATATGAGCCAATATGAGGGATATATCTTATCTGTAGATTATGGTAGAGAAAAACATTCATACAGACAATATTGTGATATAGAGTTTGAAATTAATATCTCAAATGTAGAAGAGGTAAGAAAAATTATAGAGAAAAAAGCAAAAGTTATTGAATTTTTCTCAAAAAAAGATGCATATAATAAATAAAAAAGAGGATAAATGGAAGAGAAAATAAAAGAAGCCCTAGCAGAAATAAAAAGAGGAACTGCTGAAATTATTGATTTTGAAGGAATTGAAAAATTAATTAAAAATTATTATGAAAAGGGTGAAAATTTTTATGTAAAAGCTGGATTTGATCCAACTGCTCCAGATTTACACTTAGGACATACAGTACTAATCCAAAAAATGGCAACATTTCAAAAATTTGGTGGTATTGTACAATTTTTAATTGGTGACTTTACTGCAACGATTGGGGATCCAACAGGGAAAAGTGAAACAAGAAAAGTTTTAAGTGAAGACCAAGTTTTAGAAAATGCACAAAGTTATAAAGACCAAGTATTCAAAATCTTAGATCCTGAAAAAACAAAAGTTATGTTTAACTCAAAATGGTTAAAAGAGTTAGGAACAGGTGGACTTATTAATCTAGCATCAAACTTAACTGTAGCAAGAATGTTGGAAAGAGATGATTTTGCAAAAAGATATGCCTCAAATACTCCTATAGCAGTAAGTGAATTTACATATCCTTTACTTCAAGGATATGATTCAGTTGCAATGGGTACAGATATTGAGATGGGTGGAACTGACCAAAAATTTAATCTTCTTATGGGAAGAACTTTACAAAAAGCATATAATACAGGAAAACAACAAGCAGTTTTAATGATGCCAATTTTAGAAGGTTTAGATGGTGTTCAAAAGATGTCTAAATCTTTAGGTAACTATATTGGAGTAACTGATGCACCAAACGATATGTTTGGTAAAACACTTTCAATTTCAGATGAACTTATGTGGAGATATTATGAACTTTTATCTACAAAATCATTAAAAGAGATTGAAGAACTTAAAAATGGTGTTGAAGATGGTACACTACACCCTAAAAAAGTAAAAGAAGCTTTAGCTATGGAGATTGTTGATAGATTTCATGGTAAAGGGCAAGGGGAAATTGCGAAAGTTGAATTTGAAAAAGTTTTTGCTAAAAAAGATATTCCAACTGATATGCCTGAATATGAAATGGAAGTAGGAACTTGGATATGTCAAGCATTAGTTGATTCAAAACTTGTTAACTCTACTTCTCAAGCAAGAAGAGATGTAAAAGCAAATGCTGTTAGTATAAATCAAGAAAAAATAAAAGACGAAAAATTAAATTTAGATGCAGGTGAATACATTTTACAAAAAGGTAAAAAAAGTTTCGCTAAGATAATAATAAAATAAAAGGTTAATTTTGAAAATAGGAAAATATGAAATTAAACACCCAATCATCCAAGGTGGAATGGGTGTTGGAATAAGTTGGGATAAACTTGCTGGAACTGTGAGCCGTGAAGGTGGTCTTGGAGTTATTTCTGCGGTTGGAACTGGTTATTATAAAAGTGATGAATATGTGATAAAAACAAAAAAAGATAAACCAGTTGATGTTCTAAATTTTTATTCAAAAGATGCCTTAACTACAATAATTAAAAATGCAAGAAAAATATGTGGAGATTCACCACTAGCTTGTAATATACTTTATGCATGTAACGATTACGGAAGAATTGTAAAAGATGCATGTGAAGCTGGAATTAATATAATTATTACAGGAGCTGGACTTCCTACAAATATGCCTGAATTTACAAAAGATTTTCCTGATGTTGCATTGATTCCTATTGTTTCTAGTGCAAGAGCTTTAAAACTTATTTGTAAAAAATGGAAAAGATATAATAAACTTCCTGATGCTGTAATTGTTGAAGGACCAAAATCTGGAGGGCACCAAGGTTTTACTTATGAGCAATGTTTCCAAGAAGAATTTCAATTAGAAAATATAGTGCCAGAAGTTATAGAAGAAGCAAAAAATTGGGAAAATCCACCAATTATTGCTGCAGGTGGTATTTGGGATAAAAATGATATTGACAAATTTATGGATATGGGTTGCTCAGGTGTTCAAATGGCAACAAGATTTATTGGTACATTTGAATGTGATGCAGATGCTGAATTTAAAAAAGTATTATTAGATGCTAAAGAGGATGATATTAAACTTATGAAATCTCCTGTTGGATTGCCTGCAAGAGGGGTTAGAACAAACTTACAAAAATCGATTGAAGATGGAACTGCACCAAAAGTTGTTTGTATCTCTAATTGTGTTGCACCATGTAATAGAGGAGTTGAAGCTAAACTAGTTGGATATTGTATTGCAGATAGACTAGGAGCAGCATATCAAGGTGATAGAGATACTGGACTTTTCTTTACAGGTTCAAATGGATATAAAATAGATAAAGTAATTTCAGTTCATGAGTTAATGGAAAAACTTACAAAAGGAGAATAAAATTTTTAAAAAATTTTTTCTTCTAATAGTTTTAATTTTTTCAATCTCTACAACTGCTTTTGCTAGTCTTAGTGAAGAGTTTTCACACGCAAGAATAGGTTATCTAAAAGCAGTTTTAAACAATAATAGAGACAGCGAGATTAAAAATCTTAAAATTTTAATTGATACAGGTAAAAAACTAAAAAAAGATGTATCTAAATATGAAAAAGAATTAAAAAAATATAATGGTTCAATAGCAAAAGTAAGAAAGATTGAATCTATAAAAATATCTCAAACAAAAAAAATCCCACCAACAAAAAAAATTACAAAACCTGAAATACGAACAATTTCTGATGACTCTAAATATACAATTAAATCTGTAGAAGATAGAAACAATATGATTATTATTGATTTCAAAACAAAAATTACTAAAAATTTTGTTAGATTTCAAGAGAAAAAAGTTAAAAATGGATATCAAGATATTTACGATATTAAGGGTAACTTTAAAGATGCATATCCAACAAAATTATCTATAAATGGTGTTGATCAAATTGTAATAAAACAAGAAGATCCAAACACTCTTAGAATACTTTTTGAAGATAAAAAAAATCTAAAAACAATCTATTTTACAAATAATAATAGAGTTGTATTAAAAGTATTAGATGTAAAAGAAAATACTATAAAAAATAGTGTAAAGGTTTCAAAATCTCCAAAAGTATATAAACCTGGATTAAATAAAGTAGTTGTTTTAGATGCAGGCCATGGAGGAAAAGATTCTGGTGCAATTGGGCGTGGTAAAAAAATGTATGAGAAATATGCTGTTTTTGACGTAATGAAGTATCTAGAAGATGCCTTGAAAAGAAGAGGATATAAAGTATATATTACAAGAAACAGTGATAAATTTATAAAAGTTAGACACAGAACAGTTTTGGCAAACAAGAAAAAAGCTGATATCTTTATTTCTATTCATGCAAATGCAGCACACAAATCAAAAGTTGATAAGCTTCAAGGTATTGAAACATTTTTCCTAAGTCCAGCTAGAAGTGCTAGGGCAAAAAGAGTTGCTGCACTTGAAAATAAATCAGATATAAGAAAGATGAGTGGTTCATCTAAAAAAGCCTTTTTAGAGTCACTAAATAGACCAAGAATAACAGCTTCACACAAACTTTCAATTGATATACAAAAAAATATGTTGTATAGTGCAAGAAAAATACATAAAGATGTTGTTGATAGTGGTGTAAGAGAGGGTCCATTTTGGGTACTTGTTGGAGCCCAAATGCCATCAGTACTAATAGAGATAGGTTATATCACTCATAAAAAAGAAGGGAAAAGACTTTTTAATAAAAGATATCAAGAAGCATTAGCAGTAGGTATTGCTAATGGTATTGATTCTTATTTTGCAAAAAATCCTTGATTTGTTTTATTAGATGTTTTTGTTTTTTCTTTATTGAAGGAAGATTCTTTAAATCAAAAAATTTAACTTTTGAATTTTCCCAAGAAAGATAATTATCTAGTAGTTTATCTTCAAAAAAGTAATTTCGCAAATTTGCTATTTTAGCTGTATTTACTAACCAGACACCTACATTTTTTTCATCATTCTTTTGTTCAAAATACTCTTCAAAAAGATAAGTTTCTACTTTTATCGATGATTCTTCATGAAACTCTCTTTTTGCACACTCTTTAGGAGTTTCAGTTGATACTTGCATACCTTTTAAGCAACCCCATTTTTCTCTACTTTTTACAGATTTACACAATAATATTTTTATAGAATCTTTTTCTATTTTATATAATACTATTCCATAAGCATTTATTTTAGTCATTATAACACTCTACTTTTTTTTCTATAAATTATATATGAAACAATAAACCATATTACCATTGGTAGAAGTAATGAGAATTCAGGTTTCATAACACCACTATTTGAAAACTTGTGAAGCATAAAGAATATCCCCCATATAACAAGTGTAGCAAATATTGACATAGAAGTAAATGTACCCATATTAAAAAATCTTCTATTATATGAAACAAATACAAAAATAACTAACATCAAGGGTAAAATAAAAAATGGTATTAAAGTATCATAATAAATAGCTGCTCTAATTCTATCTGTATTTATCTCCTGTTTTGATAATAAATCTAATGCAGACAGAGCATCAAGAATTGAAAAATTTGCTTTTTCCTCATAAACATTATCAAGAATTTTTGGTTTGAATCCATCTAAAGTGTTTAAAAATTTTTCATATCTAACTTCTAGTTTTGAACTTTCAAAATTCATGTATTTTGGTTTTTTAACAACTTTTGCGTCTACTACATACCATTTGTCATTTTGAAAATAAGCTTTTTTTGCGATAATTGTTTCTACAATATCATCATTTTTTACTTTATAGATATGTATACCTTCTGCTTGTTTTTTTAATGGCAATAATTTTTTAAAGAAAACAAAATTATCGTTATACTTTAAAAATATATCAGATTTAGTATTTGTAAAATAGTTACCATCTAAAATCTTTTTCTTTTGTTCATAAGAATAAGCTAATGGTGTCATTTGAATAAAAAGTTGTAATACTAATAAAAATAAAGAGATATAAATAACAGGAGAAAAGATTTGATTCTTTTTTGCCCCTAATGAAGTAAATGCAACTAATTCATTATTTCTAATAAAAATTACAAGGGTTAATACCCAACCAAAAACTAAAGATAAAGGGAGGGTTAAAGTAAGTGTAAAAAAACTATTGTATATTAAATAAAGTAATTGTAAATTTGCAGAACTAGGTAAATTTTTTATATTTTGTAAAAAATCCATTCCTACAAAAAATAGTTCTAAGGAGATTAAAACAATTATAAAATAAAGTAAATATTTTTTTAATATATATTTTGTAAGTATACTCATTCTTATTTCAATGTAAATTTAGATTTTACTTCATTAATTGATTCTCCACTTTTAAGTGCATCAATTGCTGAAATAGTATGAGAGATTATACCTTCTAATTTATTTAATTCTTCTTTTGAAAAGTTTGATAAGACATAGTTTACAACATCTTCTTTATTAACTGGTTTACCAATACCTATTCTAACTCTAATATAATCTTTTCCAATATGCGAATCTATTGATTTTAATCCATTATGTCCACCATGACCACCACCTATTTTAAACTTTACAGTTCCAAATGGTAAATCTAAATCATCATGTATAACAATTATATCTTCAATATCAATTTTATAATACTCTTTTATAGCAACTACTGCATCACCAGAAAGATTCATATATGTTTTAGGTTTTACAAAAAGATTGTATCCTGATTTAAAAACATCAGCTTTGAAGTTTGATTTGTTTATATTTGAAGTATTTAAGTTTTTAGTCATCTCATCGATGACTAAAAAACCTATATTGTGTCTTGTTAATTCGTATTTTTCACCAATATTACCAAGACCTACAATTAAATGCATTTTAAGTTAATTACTTAGCTTTAATTACACCCACAACTGGAACTCTTGGGTCTAAGAAACATTTAACACCTTCTGGCATTTCAATATCTCTAATTAAAATTGAATCACCTGTGTCAAGTTCTTCAATTTGTAAGTTGAAAGACTCTGGTAAATTTTCAATTGTAGATTTTACAGGAATTCTTTTCTTATGGAAAATGAAAAGACCTTTGTTTTTTAAACCTTTTGGAGTACCTTCAACAGTTACTGGAACTTTATATGAAGTTTCAACACCTGGTTGTGCTACCATTAAATCTACATGTAATAAATTAGAAGTGATAGGATCTTTTTGATACTCTTGAACTACAACTTTAAGTGTATTATCACCAACTTTTACATCAAATGCGATTGTTGTTTTATTTCTTAAAAATTTAATGAATTCATTCGTTTTGAATGCAGCATTAATATTTTCTAAACCTTTTCCGTAGATGTTTGCAATTAAGTAACCATCTCTTCTTAAAGATTTAGTTCCTTGTTTTGTTATACTATCTCTTATGATACCCTCTAACATAACTTTCCTTTGTTTTAAAATTAAGAGCGTGATTATATTTAATTTTATATTAATTTTTGTTTAAGTTACTTCTTGTTTATATTTTTTATGTAATAATATAAAGATTTTAGCTCTTCATCAGTTAAAAAATATGTTGGCATAATTTTTGATTCAGTTTTATCTGCAGTCATTTTATCAATAAAAACTTCAAAACTAACATTATTTATAGCAGGTGCTATAACTGATTTTTCTATAAGATTTTTACCTTTTTTATCTTTTTGCTTATATCTTGCAATAATTACTGGCTTATTACCTTTGTCATGACATTTTACACACCCTATTCCTCTTGGGTTTTCATAAAGCATTGCACCATATTCAAATTTAGTAATAAAAGAGTTATCAATAACTTGAGAATATAAAGAAGTCACAAGAAAAAGAGAAAAAACTAGAAATTTCAATCTCTACCTTTATCATATACCATTAAATTAGATTTTCGTTTTAATGTGGTATAAAAATTTTTTAGATATTATATCAACCTAAAATTAAAAATATATGAGGCTATAAAGCAATGACACTACTAGATGGTAAATCTTTATCTAATAAAATAAAAGAAGAAGTAAGAGTTGAAGTAAAGGAACTCAAACAAGAAAAAAATATAACTCCCGGTTTAGCAGTAGTACTTGTAGGAGACGATGCAGCAAGTGCAACTTACGTAAATAGTAAACATAAAGCTTGTGAAACTGCGGGAATATATTCAGAAGTACACAAAAAACCTTCATCAACTACACAAGAAGAGTTATTAGAATTAATTGAACAAATGAATAATGACCCAAAATTAGATGGTATTTTAGTTCAACTTCCTGTTCCAAAACATATTGATACAACAACAGTACTTGAAGCGATCAATCCTTTAAAAGATGTTGATGGTTTTCACCCTTACAATGTAGGAAGAATGGTTTCAAACCTTGATGCTTTTTTACCGGCAACACCTTTTGGCGTTATGAGGATGTTTGAAGAGTACAATATAGATTTAGTTGGTAAAAATGTATGTGTAATTGGTTCTTCTGATATTGTTGGAAAACCTATGGCATCGTTACTTATAAATGCAAAAGCTACAGTAGAAGTTTGCAACTCAAAAACTAAAGACTTAAAAGCTCATACTTTAAGAGCAGATATAATTATTGTTGCAGCAGGAAGAGTAAATCTAGTAACTGAAGATATGGTTAATGAAGGTGCAATTATTATTGATGTAGGGATAAATAGACTTGAAACAGGTAAACTTGTTGGAGATGTTGATTTTGAAGCTTGTAAAGAAAAATGTTCATTTATAACACCAGTTCCAGGTGGAGTTGGACCAATGACAATTGGAATGCTACTTAAAAATACAGTAAAAGCGGCAAAACTTAGAGAAAAAAGAAAGTAATCATTATGCTAGGAAAAATTTATAGATGGTCTAGTTCATGGACTGGAACCGTTATAATTGTACTTACAATTATATTTTTTATTGCTCAAGCATTTGTAATCCCTAGTGGAAGTATGAAAAATACTCTACTTATTGGAGATATGCTTTTTGTAAAGAAATTCTCTTATGGAATACCCGTTCCTAGAATTCCTTGGCTTGAAGTGCAAGTATTGCCCGACTTTAATGACAATGGACATTTAATAGAAGGAGATAAACCTCAAAGAGGAGATATAGTAGTTTTTAGATATCCTGGTAACGATACAATTCATTATGTAAAAAGATGTGTAGCAACAGGTGGAGATATTGTTGCTTTAAAAGATAAACACCTTTTACTTCATCCAAGTGAAGGTAATGAATATGTAAAAGAGAATTACAAAGATTATCAAGTTGTAGAATTAAATAATAAACTATTCGTTGTAGATCCATATAGAAAAGATCATCCTGGAATACACAATGATCCAAGTGTTACAAAAGATGGTTTACAACCTTATCAATTATTTGATATGTTACCAATACAAATTCCAGAAGGTGAATTTTTTATGATGGGAGATAATAGAGACCATTCAAATGATTCAAGATTTTGGGGAACTGTTAAGTATAAATATATAGTAGGAAAACCTTGGTTTATATATTTCTCTTGGGATGAAAATAAACAGATAAGATGGGATAGAGTTTTTAGAACACCATCTTCAATAGAGAAAGATATGGAAGGTAAACAATTAGAAATAAATCATAAAGAGGGAATATATTAATGAAATATTTTATAGGTGCAGACCATGCAGGTATTGATATTAAAGCATATGTAAAAGAACTATTTGAAGCTAGAGGACATGAAGTTGTAGATATGGGTCCTTTTACAAAAGATAGAGTGGATTATCCAGATTTTGCAGCAAAAGTATGTAAAGAAATACTTGCAAATGAAGGTAGCAAAGGGATATTAATTTGTGGTTCAGGTATTGGTATGTCTATGGCTGCAAATAAATTTGATGGAATTAGAGCAGCACTTTGCCACAATGAGTACTCGGCAAAAATGGCAAGAGAGCATAATGATGCAAATGTACTATGTATGGGAGAAAGAGTTTCTGGATATGGTATGGTTGAAGCTATAGTTGATGCTTGGAATGAAGCTTCTTTTGAAGGTGGAAGACACGAAGGTAGAGTTGATAAAATCAATAACCTTTTTGGAAGCTGTAGAGTTTAAGAGAAAGGAAAGTTTATCTTTCCATTCTCATTAAAACCCCATCTTCATCTTCATAATATCTCTTTAAAATTTTTACTTTTTTAAATCCATACTTTTGATAAAGATTTATAGCCTTTTTATTTGAAACTCTAACTTCAAGTTGCAAATCTTTTTTCTTTAGTTTTTCTAAACTAAAATCCAATAGTTTTGTTGCAAGACCTAATTTTCTAAAATCTTCTAAAACAGCTAAAGAATAAAGTCTAAAAAATCTTTTTCTTTTTAGCCATAGTATATAACCTACTAGTTGATTGTCAACTTCAACTTTATATAAAAAGTTTTTTTCCACATGATAATAAAAACTACTTAATCTCATCATCATAATATCATCTTTGAAGATTTTATTTTCTATCTCAAAAAGTTTTTTTATATCTTTTTTAGAAGCTTTGCATATTTTCATTTTTGATATATTGTATATTTTGGTACTAATTTATTTGGTCTATACGACATCTTAACTTTTTTAAGATTCTCAAATCCCATATCATCACCAACATTTATATACTCAACACTATACTTATCTTTTAGAATATTACTAAACTCTCTAAAAATAAATTGAGCACACCCTAATATTTCAAAATCTGTTTTTTCTAATATTACACTAGCAGTATTAGCATTTATTTTTTCACCAACAGTAAAACCTTTTATCTCATCATCAATATAGATAACTAGACCTATGATTTCTAAATTTTTATAATCATTTACAAGTCTTTTTATAGCAAACCTTTCAAAATATATCCCATCTAAAAAAACTTCAACCTCTTCTTTTGGCATATATGTTGTTCTATCTTTTACCCACTTATTAAATAAATCTAAAACTGCCTTTGCATGTTTATCTATATCTAAAACTTCAATTCTGTGTTCAGGATAAATTTTTTTAAATTTATTTATCTCATTTCTTTTTGATTTATAGGAATCACCTTTTAAATCTATTAAATCATCAACTTTATAAATATAATCAACCAATTTTTTTTCAATAACAAAGTCTTTTAGCATCTCATAAATTAAAGTGCCCTCTTCTAAATAATCAACAAAACCTTCAAGAATATCTTCATGAACATACTCTATTTTTGAGTAGTTTTTATTACTATTGTGTGTATTCATTATCTCAAAACATTGTAATATTGCATCATAAGTTTTCTCTTTTTTACCAATTGGTGGTAAAAGCATAGTTAGTTCGCCTGAGTTTAAAATAAACAAACAAAAAGTCTCATTTACAATTGCATAAAATCCTGTTGCAGTTGATAGCCAAATATAATTTCCTGCAAAAGTATAATCACTAACATCTACTTTTATTAGTTGTAAATATTTGTCCATAACATCTTTTGCTCTTAAATCAAAATGTTTTAAAGTGTAGTTGCTTATTGTCAAAGTTGACATTTAATTTTTTCCTTAAATTAATATTTTTCGGAATTATACACCTTAATTTTAATTTTGCATCCAAAATTAAAAAACTTTTTTATAAGGGCCTATTTATCAATGTTATGGAATAATCAAAGCAAAAAAAAAGAGTCGTCATGCATGAACCTTGGGTAGCTTATGTAGTAGTTGGAACAGTAACTGCTTTTATGATGTTAGGTAAAAAAATGATATTTTTTGATGATTCAGATAAAGAAGACAAAAATGATAAATCCTAAAATTATAGACTATATCTTTTCCTCAGCTTCAATTCAAAGATGGAATGATTATCCCCGAATGGTTGAATTGGTTGAACTTGATAAACAAGCACATAAATTTATAATAGCTTATTTTATTGCAAAATTTGAACCAGATGTAAATTATAATCATTTAATTGAAGCTGGAATATTCGAGTTTTTAAGACGAGTAGTTGTAACAGATATAAGACCTGATGTATTTAGAAATGCCCTTCAAAAAAGAGCTAAAGAGATCAACTCTTGGGTTATTGCAAATCTCAAAACTTCACTTGAAAATATAGATAATGGACTATTTTTACAAAAATTTGAAGAGTATCTAACAAATCCAAATATATATAAAAAAGAGAGATTTATTCTAAAAGCTGCCTCATATCTCTCAACTAGATGGGAATTTTCTATTGTATATCAAACTTCTACTTTTCTTTCAGATATTGAAAGTGTAAAAAAAAGTGTTGAAGATGAGTTAGAGGATTATTATGAACTAATTGGTGTTAGAAAAATAGCTTTAAAGAAAAAGCTTGCAAAAATTGTAGATTTAAGTGGAAGACTTAGATTTCAAAAAAGATGGGCACAAACACCAAGAATACCTGAAACATCAGTTTTAGGACATATGTTAACTGTTGCAATATTTTCTTACTTTTACTCTTTAGAGGTAAATGCTTGTGAAAAAAGAATAGAAAACAACTTTTTTGTTTCACTTTTTCACGATTTACCTGAAGCTTTAACAAGAGATATTATAACTCCTGTAAAATACTCAGTTGATGATTTATCTGATATCATAGCTGAATATGAAAATAAAAAGATAAACGAAGAGATTCTTCCTAATCTTCCAGAATTTATCCACAAAGAGTTTTGTTATATTTTGGGTATGTTTGATAACTTTAAAGATGAGTTTGCAAATAGAATCTATAAAGATGGTAAAGTTGAATTTGTAGATGATATTTCAAAATACAATATGGATAGATATAGTCCAGTTGATGGAAAAGCTTTAAAACAATGTGACAAATTATCAGCCTTTGTTGAAGCTAGTTTATCTATTTCACATGGAATAAAATCAAAAGAGTTAGTAAATGGTAAAAAACAAATCATGAAAGCCTTAAAAGAGATAGAAGGTGTAGATTTTAATGCTATTGCTAAAAATATAGATGAGGAGTTTTGTACAACTGGACAAACTCAAGTAAGAATGGATTTTGATTAAAAGAGAAAATCTCTTTTAATCTAAGCTTTTAAAAACTAATTTTTAAATTTATATATGCATATCTTCCTGGGTCATTTAATAACTCAGTATTTCCTGCACCTATATACCTAATATCGTTATAAGTATTTGTCGAAGCATATGTTTTATCAAATATATTATCAACACCTAATGTTATATCAAAGTTTTTACTAATTTTATGATTATATTTAGCATTAAATACTGTATAACCACCTAATTCTTGTTCTCCATTATCAATATCGTAATTACTCCACCCTTTTGAAGCTATCATTTGAGTAATTAATTGACTATCTCCAAAATCATAACTTACTGATAAAGTCCCTTTTAATGGTGGGATTTCAGCTAAATCTCTATCTGTTTGACCTAAGATAGCTTCATCTTTTTTACCTCTTAAGTAAGATACACCATAATCAAAAATTAAGTTCTCTGAAAATAAATAATATCCTGAAACTTCCATTCCATAAATTTTTGCATCTATATTTTGAAAAGTTGTTCCATTTACATTATAGATATAATCATCTAAATTAGAATAATGAACTTTTGTTTTAATATTAAAATCACCAATAGTTTTTTCAAAACCTAAGTCAATTTCTCTATTTTTTACAGAATCTAAATTATCATTTCCTTGTACAGCACCAGTTGAACTTACTATATATAATTCTCTGGCATCAGGCACTCTTTCTGATTTACCAATACCTGCAAAAAGTTTTGTATCTGCATCGAAATTATACACTGCAAAAATATGTCCATTTAAAGCATTGTAATCTTTATCTAACATTGCTGCATTTTCAGTATCTATAGAAGTTCTATCATATCTTGTACCTATTTCTAAATCTAAGTTACCAAAACTTTTTTCATATTTTAAAAATGCTGCTTTATTTGTTGTATCAGTATCAGAAATAGAATCTCTAATATAAGAATTCATTCTATTATAGTATTTACCTTTCCAACTTCTTTCACTAGTATCTAATCCTGCTAATAAAGTTCCTTCTAATAAGTCAAAACTATTTTTTAGTTTAGTTCCCCAAATTGATGATTTCATATGGTTTGTCATCATCATTGCACCATTGTTTCTAAGTGTTGTACTCATTGGATGATCAACATCAGAGTAATAATATTCAAAATTCAACTCTTTTGAATATTCTCCTAAATCTCTTTTTGTATATTCAACTGTATAGATATTTGAATCATCGTAATCAGCATCCATTGGTGTGTTTGGATATAAAATATTATCACTTCTATTAGCGGTATATGATAATTTCAATTCTGAACTATCATCTAAATTTATAATTGTTTTTGCAAGAACTGTTTTTTTATCATAAGCTTCCATATCAGAACTTTTATATCTATTCATAGGTGGTATTCCATGATATATTTGTTGTTCGAAGAAATTATTACCATCCCCATCTCTATAAGGATCAGATTCCTCTTTTGAACCTGATAATAATACTTTTATATATTCGTTTCCACCACTTACGCTAAATGAAGTTTTTTTATAACCAAAACTTCCAAAGTTTAGATTAAAGTCTCCGCTTAACTTTTCAGTTGGTTCTTTAGTTTTTACTTTTACAAGTCCACTTAAAGTACCAAAATTTTCAACATCAAAAGGTCCCTCAACTATCTCTATACTATCTATATTATTTGTTAAAATATGAGATGTAGTAGGATCCATTCTATTAGGACAAGCCCCATAAATTTTGCTGTCATCTACTAATATATTAATATTATCTTTTTTAGCACCTCTTAAAATAATATCATTCGCAATTCCACTTCTTCTAACTAAACTCACTGATGGAATATTTTTTGTTAATGCTTCAGCTAAATCTGCAGATTTTATTTGTTCTGAGCTTACATTTTTAACAATTTTTGTATTTGCCTTTTCTTCTATAGATATAGTACCTATATCTACACTGTCTTGCGCAATAAGTATTGAAGCACAGACAAATGATAAACCAACTATTTTTTTCATCTTCATCCTTATAAATAATTTTTTGTATTTTATTTACATTGAGTTAATTAAGTGTTAATTTTTAGCTAGGCTTAAGAAAAAGCTTGTAAAAATTCTTTTTGTTTTTTATGATATACTACACAAAATACACAAAAGGATTTTTATGGCTAAAATAAATATACAGATTGATGATAAAAACCTTTCAACAGTAATGACCATTTTAAAAAATCTAAAAACAGGATTAATAAAAAATATAGAGGTTGAAGGAAAAAATAATTTGAAAGATAGATATCTATCAACGGAAAAATATAAACAAAAAATTGAAAAAAAAGTATTAGAAGATGAATTTTTACCTAAAACTACATCTACAAGTAAATATTTATCACCAGATGAATTTAAAAAAAGATTAAAAGGTAAATAATATGCAAGTAATAGTTCTAATAATCGTACTTCTTGCTATTTTAGCTTTTGCTATTTATAAAATAAATAATAAATTTGGTACAAAAGAGATTGCCATACTCTTAGCAGTAATAATTGTATCAAGTTTAGTTTTTGTTTTAATATCAAGAAATCAACAAGAAAAAGTTCCATTATTGTTTAAACAAAAATATGAAAGTGAAAAAAACATTAAAATTTCTAAATTTACTTATGAAAGAGTAAACAATAAAACAGTTTCATCAAAAACAAATTTTATTTATAATTTTGATTATATTATTTTTAAAAATAAAGAAGAGTATTTTTGTAAAATGAATAACATAAAAGTAAAAAAGATTCAAGATGAATATATATTTGAAAATTTTAATGAAGTAAAAGAAGAGTGTCAAAAAAATTAATATGTCTACTAGTTATAAAAAGTATATAAAAAATTTAAATAAAGTCTCTAAAAAATTAAAAAAACAACCTTTAGAAAAAGTTGATGAAGAGGTAAAACATCTAAAAAAATGTTTTGATATAGCTTATGATAACAATTGTTTTAAACTTTACAATTATGATAAAGAAGTGCAAGATAAATTAAAATTAAAAATGTTTAGTAAACTAACTAAACATTCAGCTTCTTTAACATTTTTAGCAATACAAATCTTAGCTGCAAATGCCATCATGTCAAAAAATAATTTCCCAAAAAGAGAATATTATTTCAAAAAAAAATGTGGTATTGCAATAAATCATTTAAGAATGAAAGGTAGTTTTGTAATATCTGAAAAGTGTAAAGGTGGATATAAACTAAATGGTGTGTTAACTTGGGCAAGTGGTTATCAAATATTTGACCATCTTTTAATAGGATTCCATCATAAAAATTCAGAGATGGAAGTATTAACAAAGTTCAAAGAAACAAAAGGTTTTAAAATAGTTGAAACACCTAAAACTTTTGTGGGGCAAGCTTTAAATACAGTAAATATAAAACTTGAAAACTTTTTTATAAAAGATGAGGATATTGTTTCAAGTAATCCAATAGGAAACTATACTAAAAATAAATCTTTATCTAAAACAGTACATTATGCTTTATATGGTTTAGGATTAGGTGCATTAGAGCATATTAATGATGAAAAATTTAAGAAAATATCAAAAAATAAGTTGAAAAAGATTAAAAAAGATTTTTTAAACTCTAGTAATGGAGAAGAATTAGACAAAATAAGAATAAAACTCTTTAATCTACTTCAAAATATAATCACTCTTTCTATGATTATTGATGGTGGAAAATCAATTTTAAAAGATAGAACTCTACAAAGATACTACAGAGAGTTAATAATGTTTAATGCTAATGGTCTTAATCAAAATATTAAAACACTATTTATTGAAGAGTATTTAAATAGATAGATGTCCTAAAACATCTATCTATTCTCCACCACCAACATTAGATTTTAATTCACCATGAACATCATTATGAGGTATTGAGTCACACATATCTTCTGCTTTGTGTAGTGCTTCGATTACCTCTTCAAGATTCTCATAAGGAATTTCAACTAAACCAGTAGTTTTACCATTTTCAAATCTATCGATTCTTACAACTGGATCACTAAATTCACCATATGGTTTCTCAATATGAGAAATATTTATTTTATCTTCTCTAAAATATTGAGCCAAAGTGATAGTTTTTACTTTAATTCTTTCTCTCATAACATCCTCCTTCTAAATCTATTATTTAAATAATAACATAAAAAAAAGAGATTTCATAATTTTTTTTATTTTTATTTTATGATTATTGTGGTTTAAAAGATTTTTTTGTTTTACAAACATGAGGGAAAAGACAGTTATCACAATCTGGATTTAATGCTTTGCAAGTGTATCTTCCAAATAAAACCATAGCTTGATGGAAAATATGTAAATCATCTTTTAGTTTTTTAACTAATTCTGCTTCAGTTTTCTCAACAGTTTTTTCATAGGATAACCCTAATCTATGTGAGACTCTAAATACATGAGTATCAACAGCCATAAGATTTGCACCTTCGAACTCTATCATAAATACATTTGCTGTTTTATTACCAACCCCTGCAAGTTTAATTAATTCTTTTTGATTATGAGGAATCTCTCCATCATAGTTTGCAATAACGCTTTGTGCCATTTTGATAATGTTTTTTGATTTATTATTAAAAAAAGAACAAGTTTTTAGTAAATCTTTTACATCTTCTAAAGAAGCATCAGCAAGTTCAAAAACACTTGGATACTTTTCAAATAAAGCAGGCGTTATAATATTTACCCTTTTATCTGTACATTGAGCACTTAAAATAATAGCTATTAATAACTCATAATCATTTTTATAATTTAGCTCTGTTACAGCATCATTGTATTTTTCAACAAATGCTTCTTTAATAACTTGGATATCTTCTTTAGTAGCTTTTTTAAGTCTTGACAAAATTTAATTCCTTTAAAATAATTTTAAAATTGTAATGAAAATTTATTAAGATAAAATTATGTATAATCTTTAACATAAGGATTATGGTATGTGCTATTTTATTATTTCTTTAATACTTTTTTTAGGTTTCCCTTTAATATTTTTTTATTATTGGCCAAGTATTAAAAGAAAATTTTTTAAAAATAAAAAATAAGGCTTACTCTTCAAATAAATTATCTATAATAGATAACCTTATATTTTCAATTTTTCATAATTTTATGATTTTTTTATTTTTTCTATCTGATCCCTTAATCTAATAGCCTCTTCAAAATTTAAATCTTTGGCAGCTTTAGTCATCTGTTTATTTAATTCAATTAATATTTTCTTTCTCTCTGATGCTGGAATTTTATTCATTTTTTCTCTTTTCCAAGCAGTATCATCATACTCTTCCATTTTTAGATTTTCATCTAATGCTCTTTTTGTAGTTTTTGGAATTATCCCATGCTCTTTATTGTATGCTTCTTGTATTGCTCTTCTTTCTTTTGTCAAATCAATAGCATATTGCATAGAATCAGTAATCTTTTTTGCAAACAAAATTACTCTTCCATTTTCATTTCTTGCTGCTCTCCCCATTGTCTGAACAAGAGAGGTTCTACTTCTTAAAAAACCTTCTTTATCTGCATCTAAAATTGCAACTAAAGAGGTTTCAGGAATATCTAATCCTTCTCTTAAAAGATTGATTCCAACTAATACATCAAACTCACCAAGTCTTAACTCTCTAATGATTTGATTTCTTTCAATAGCATCAATATCACTATGCATATATTTTACTTTTATTCCCAAATCAGAATAATATGAAGTAAGCTCCTCAGCCATCTTTTTTGTTAAAACAGTTACTAAAACTCTTTCATTTTTTTCAACAATCTTTTTTATCTCATCATGAAGTTTTTCAACTTGATATTCACTATCTATAATATCAATTATAGGATCAAGTAATCCGGTTGGTCTAATAATCTGTTTTGCTACAACTTCACTTTTTTCTAACTCTAGATCAGCAGGAGTTGCACTTACAAAAAGATATCTTGGTGATTTTTTAATAAACTCATCAAATTTTAAAGGTCTATTATCAAGTGCACTTGGAAGTCTAAATCCATAATCAACAAGTACCTCTTTTCTACTTCTATCTGCTGCATACATTCCTCTAAACTGAGGTAATGATACATGTGATTCATCAACTATAAGTAGAAATTCTTTTCCTATTTGTTCAAAATAATTTATAAGTGAATATGGAGTTTGTCCAGGTCTAAGTCCAGTTAAGTGTCTAGCATAATTTTCAATCCCTTTACACATACCTGTACCTTCAATCATCTCTAAATCAAACTCAACTCTTTGTTTTAATCTTTGATATTCAACTAATTTATCCTCTTTTTGAAAGTATTCTAATCTTTCATCAAGCTCCTCTTCAATCTCTTTAACTGCTCGACCTAAGTTTTCACTTGTAACAACAAAAGGATTAACTGAGTAAATTATTGCTTCATTTAATTCTTTTGTTTTTTCATTGGTTAAATATTCGTGTTTTGTGATTGATTCAACCTCATCACCAAAAAACTCTACTCTTATATATTCATCTTCATAATAGGCAGGAAAAATATCTATGACATCTCCATTTACTCTAAAATCAGTCCTATCAAAAAAACTATCATTCCTCTTATAACCCATTTCTACAAGTTTAAGTAAAAACTCTTTTTGAGAGTATTCAAAACCAACTTCTATTCTTTGAACCATAGCTTTGTATTCTTCAGGATTACCTAAACCATAGTTTGCTGAGACAGAAGCAATAACTATTACATCATCAAAACTAAGTAAAGAGGCTGTTGCACTTAATCTTAATCTTTCTAATTCAGCATTGATAGAAGAATCTTTTTCTATAAAAAGATCAGTTCTTGGAATATATGCCTCAGGTTGATAATAATCATAATATGAAATGAAATATTCAACATGATTATTTGGAAAAAATTGTTTAAATTCACTATAAAGTTGGGCGGCTAAGGTTTTATTATGTGTCATAATAAGAGTGGGCATTTGTGTTTTTTCTATCACTTTTGCCATAGTATAGGTTTTACCAGAACCGGTAACTCCCTCTAAAGTTGTATATTGATTCCCTTTTTTTATAGAATCACTTATTTCTTTTATAGCATTTGGTTGATCACCTGCTGGTTCATATTCGCTTTTTACTTTAAATCTACTCATTTTGGGATTATATCTAAGATTTTATTATGTGCAGTTTTATATTACAAATTGAAATATTTTATAAGCTAAATAATATCTGATTTGAATAACATACTAAAACATGCACCTTTATAAAATCTACCTTCATATTCAAACTCTTCATTATAAGCAGTTATTGTTTGCCTATGTCTTTCTCTAATAATTTTATCAACTATTGATAAGCCAAGTCCGGTACCAATTGATTTATGTTTAGTTGTAAAATATGGTTCAAAAATTCTATCTAGATTTTTTTCTAAAATACCTCCACCATTATCACAAATTTTTAATTCTAATGTTATATCATTAATCTTTTTCGTTTTAATAAAAATATACCTCTCAGAATCATCTTTATTTTCAATAAGAACATCTTTTGAATTATTAATTATATTAATCAAGGCTTGTTCTAACTCATTTTTATTCCCATCTATTTTTATAGAATCATCCGTTTTTTGTATAACTTTTATATAGTTATCATTTGTTGAAGCATATGTTAAACTTAATGAAGATTGGATTATATCTTTTATATCAATTGTTTTAAATTCTGTTGTACCTTTTATAAAGTTTTTAAAATCATCTATTGTCTCTGATAAATATCTTGCTTGATCTATAATCTTTTCTGAGAATTCTTTAATCTCTTCATCTTTTATCTTTTCTCCATATTCACTCTTAAGTCTTAAACCACTTGCACTTGTTGTAATAACACTTAAAGGTTGTCTCCATTGATGAGCTATATTACCTATCATCTCTCCCATTGAAGCAAGTTTTAAATTATTTTCAAAAAGCTTAAGAGAAGTAACATCTTTTGTAATAAATAATAATCTTTTTTTATCAGGTAAAACAGATATTGTAATATTTACCCTTACTCTTCTTCCATTTTTGCCTATAGTTACTTTTTCAAAGTTTTTAATATATCCCTCTTTTATAGCTATATCTAAAGCATTTTGAGTTTTTTCTCTATATTCAGGTGCTGTTAAACTGATAGATGATTTATTTATTAACTCATTTTTTGTGTATCCCAACATTTTTAGATAAGCTTCATTACACTCTAAAAAATTTGTTTTTAAATCGGTAATTGCTATCCCATCTTTTGATATTTTAAAAATAGTTTCAAACTCTTTTTTCTGTTTTTTAAGTTTATTTAAAAAATATAAAATTATCCCTAGGACAATTAAAAAAGCAATTAATAATTTATAAATAAGTGAATAATCTACTGTTTCTTTTACAACTAAAGGTTGAATCCATTTTGAGTGAATCTCTTTTTTTTCAATCTCTGTAATCGAATCTAAAACTTTGTTGATAATAGAGATTAAAACAGGAGAATCTTTTTGTATTAAATATTTATGTTTAAAAGTAAAATTAGTAATACCACTTATTTTTAAATTTCTTAAATGCAATTCACTCATATTGTATAAAGATGTAGCAATATGACCTACAAAAGCATCAGCCTCACCACTTTCTACCATTATTAAAGCCTCTTTTATGTCTGAAGTTGCTTGAATATTTAATTTAGGATAATTTTCTACTAAAAAGTTATAACTAGTATACCCTTTTGGAACAGCAATTGTTTTTCCAGATAGTTCATTTAAGTTTTGAATATAATTAAACTTATCTGTAGTTACAACTACCATAGGGTAGCTACTATATGTATTACTAGTAAGTCCTAATTTCATCTCTTGTGGACTAGTTCCTATACCTGGTACTATATCAATTTTTTTTTCTTTGAATTTATTTAAAACTTCCAACCAACTATCAGAAGATATGTATTTAAACTTTATTCCTGTTCTTTGTGAAATAATGTTTAAATACTCTCCCATAATTCCATTCATAGTATTATTTTCTATTATTGACAATGGTTTCCAATTTATCTCACTATATGTTAATTCAGGATTATCTTTAATAAATTCCTTTTCTTTTTCATTAAAAAATATTTTTTTATCTTGATCTAAATTATTATGATAATTATCTAAAATCCATTTTTGTTTTAAGTGTGTTATAGTAGAAAAGGGTATTGAATCTAATGTTTTATTAATAATAGAAGCTAAAATAGGATTCTCTTTACGTATACCAAACCTTAAATCTTCACTTTTTACTTCATCATGGGTAAATTCACCAACGGGTTTTATTCCTTTTAGAAGTAATCTTTCTAATCTGTAAATACTCATTGTACTACTTAAAACAGCATCAACTTTTTTATCTCTTAGTGCATAAAATTTATCATTATTAGTATCATATTCAACTATTTTTATATCTTTTTCATCTTTTAAGACATCAATTAAATAAGACTTTTTTACAATTCCTAATTTTTTACCTTTTAAAGAATTCAATCCAGTGTAAGAACCAAAATCATCATTAGCAAAAACACTTATGGGGATTTCATAATATGGTTTTGTATATAAGGTATAAGGAACTCTTTCTTTTCTATATGATAATTCACTTATTATATCTATTTGATTGTTTTTAAACTTACCAAAAACTTCTGGCCATGATCCACCAACTTTTTCGAAAGTTAAACCTGTTTTTCTTGAAATAATATCTAAAAGCTCTTGGGTAAATCCAATTTTTTTACCATTGTAAACAAAACTAAAAGGTATATATGTATCTATAGAACCAATTTTTACTTTTGGATATTTATGCATATAATCCAATTCATCTTGAGTAAATTCTATTTCACCATATACACTATCTTCAGTTTCAACTATCCAAGTATTTGCAAGTTTAAATAAAAAATTTGGCTTTAAAGAGTTTAAAGACTTCTGTAGAATTGATTGAAGAATATAATTGTCTTTACTTACAGCAAATCGTAAATCCTCTTTTTTTATAGTTCTAAACTCATCAATAGCTTTCAAAGTAATTAAAGATTGTGAATTTATTGATTTAATTCCAGAAGTATAAGATGCTAAAAAATAATCAATTTTTCCTGTTACAAGTGCTTTTGATTTTTCATCGCTTGAATTAAATTCAATAACATCTAAACCCATTTTTTCTAAATTATTTTTATAAAAAATACTTTTTGATACCCCTACTTTTTTCCCTATTAAACTCTCATTATTTATATAAGTATCATTACCTTTTGAACCAAAAATAAATGTAGGTATTTCATAATATGATTCGGTAAAAAGTGCATATTTAGAACGCTCTTTAGTATAAGATATATCTGAAATCATATCAGTTTTTCCACTTTTAAAATCATCTAATGCTTTTGACCAAGAAGATTCCTTCACTTCAAATTTTAAACCACTTACTTTAGAGATTTGACTAATTAGATCTACACTAAAACCTTTATGCTGATTGTTTGAAATATAAGAGAAAGGCTGAAAATTATTTAACATTGAAATTTTAACTGTAGGATTATTTTTAATCCAATTTTCTTCTTCTTTTGTAAATACATTATTTGCCCAAATGAAGCTGGATAAAATAAGAATTAATAAAAATTTATGCATATGTATTTTCCTAAAAATAATTATACATTATAGTACAATTATTTTTATTTTATACTGTTTAGTTATATATTAATTACTTTTTCCCCTGTTTTTTGCAGTTTGTGTCATTATTTCCAACTCTTTTTCTGCTGAAATAACAATTTTAGAATCAACTCTAAAATCAATTCTAGAGTCTCTTCCTTCATAATCAACTTTATTTAAAATTGTTTTTATTGCATTAATTCTTGCAATAAATTTATCATCACTTCTAATTATAGTCCAAGGAGATTTTTGAGTATTAGTTTCTTTCAACATTCTATATTTTTTACGAGTAAACTCATCCCATCTTTCTTGCATTTGTAAGTCTATTTCACTTAATTTCCATTGCTTTAAAGGATTTTCTTCTCTCTCTTCAAATCTTTTTGATTGCTCCTCTTTTGATACTGAAAAGTATATCTTTAAAAAATGGATTCCATGATCTATTAAATCCTCTTCAAACCTTGGAACTGTTTTCATAAAAGTTTCATATTGTTCTTCTGTACAAAATCCAAATACAGGTTCAACCATTGATCTGTTATACCAAGACCTATCAAAAAGTACAATCTCTCCACCTTTAGGAAAATGTTGAATATATCTTTGAAAATACCATTGATTTTTTTCCACATCTGAAGGTTTACCTAAAGCAACAACTCTATAATGTTTTTCATTCATATATCTAGTTATTCTTCTAATTGCTCCACCTTTTCCAGAAGCATCTCTTCCCTCAATTAAAATTATCATTTTTTCATTGTGTTTTTCTAAATGATCTTGTAGTTTTATTAGTTCAACTTGTAATGTTCTTAAAGCTTCTTCTTGAGAACGATATTCATACTTACCGTGTAAATCCTTTAAAAACTCTTCAGAAGGATTATTTCTTAATATATCTAAGAAATCTTCATAATTTAAAATATCTTCAATCTCTTTTTCATATAATTTTTCTATTTTCATTATTACTCCAAATTAAAAATGTAGGATAACTAAAAAAGGTTACAAAACAATAATAGTATTTTATTTTGAATAATTTTTATAGTTTGCCAAAAAGTAAAAGATAATAGAAACATCCCTATTTGACCAAATATAATCTTTACATAAAGCATCTTTTGACTGATTAAAATCTACATACTGTTCATATTTTCTTATAATATCTCGCATTAGGCTTTTTATATCATTTTCTGTAGAATTAATAATAATATCAGGGAAAATATCTTCTTGATCATAAATAACTAAATCTTCAAGTCTTTTAAAAGTCATCAGTAGTATTGAAATCTGCCATGAGTGCCACTCTTTTTTTGCTAAGATTGCAGTGCTTTGATTTTTGTAATCAAAACTTCTATAAGATTCAAATATTTTTTTTGATATATCTCTTAATTGATTTTTTGACATACTTTCTATTATTTTTGGCAAATCTAAACTATAAGTCGTGGGCATAGGCACATGATAATTTTTATTTTTACTTTTATTATTACTCTTTTCATTTTTTCCACTAAATACAATAAGTAAAACAATCAAAAGAACAACAATTATTACTAAAAAAACAATTCCCAAGTAGATTAAATTTATATTTATCATAAATCTTCCTTTGTAAAAACTTTATTTAGTCTAAAATAACTATCTTCACAACATAATGATGGAACATTTACATATAATTGTTTATCATCTTTATAAGTTTTTCCTTGATGAAAATGTCCCTCTATTACAATATCACTTTTATAATTTGATAATCTTTTTTTTGCAAATTCATTAAAATTTTTCATTTTAAAACAAATCTCTTTTTTAATAAGTGTATAATATATTTTTTTTGAAATAAAATAATTAAAATCAAGCATATTTAAAAAAACCAACAAAGAATGATTTCTTATTATTTTACAATATAAATCATAATGCCATGGAGTAAATATATCTCCATGAGCTATCTCTACACTATTTTCTTTATATTTTGTAGTTATAGGCTGATTTTCTCTTTTGATAACTAATACTTGAGGGAAAAGCATATTCATATTATAATCATGATTTCCCTCTAAATAAACAATCTCTATAATTTTTGAAAGTTTATTTATTAATTCAATTAAGTCGTTATTCCTATTTATAAAATATTCACTCTCACCTGAAATAAAATCAAACATATCACCCATCAAAAAAAGTTGAGATGTTCGAATCACTCCAGAATCTAACTTTTTAAGAAAAGTTAAAAATTGAGTTTTTTTCTCATTATAATGTGCATCTGCTACAAAAATAGCATCATCTTTAATTTTAAGGTACATAGGCTATTTTAGGGATTCCTTCACCTTCTTCATATCCACACATTAAATTTGCATTTACAACTGCTTGGGAAGAAGCACCTCTTAATAAATTGTCAATAGATGAATTAACAAATAATGCTTTGCCATTTTTAGCTACAAAAATATCACAAAAATTTGTTCCTGCAGTTGATTTTAAATCTACTGCTTCATCTCGAACTCTTACAAATTCTGAATTCTTATAACTATCTTCTAAAATTTTTTCTACATTTACATCATCTTTAAGTGTTGCAAATACAGAAACTAACATACCTCTTGTAATAGGTAAAAGATGAGGAACAAAATTGATTTGACAATCCACATCTTTAAGTAATTTTACTTTTTCTTCAATCTCTGGCATATGTCTGTGTTTAAATGGGTTATAAGCATGGCAATTTTCATTTAAATGTCCAAAATGTGTAACCTCTTTTAAACCTTTTCCAGCTCCACTCATACCTGTTTTTGCATCAATAAAAATTTGTGCATTTGTATCAATATAGTCTATAAAAGGTAAAAGTGCTAATAAGGCTGCTGTAGGAAAACACCCAGGATTTGCTACTAAACTTGCACCTTTTAAATCCTTTGAATAGTATTCAGGTAAACCATATACTGATTCATTAATATGCTCTTTATCTTCATGAGGGCAATAGTGTTTTTCATAAGTTTCAAGTTCAAGTCTATAATCTGCACTTAAATCTACAACTTTAACACCAAGCTCTAAAAGTTCTTTTGCAAAAGACATTGAAGTTTTATGAGGTAACGCCAAAAATGCTAAATTGGCAACTTTACTAACCTCTTTTGCATCTGCTTTTTGAACTTGCGCATTAATAACATCTTTTAAACAAGGATGAAGTTCTTGAACATTTTGTTCTCCTGTAGAGTTTGCTATATATGTTATATTAAATTTTGAATGATTAATTAATATTTTTATTAACTCTAACCCTGTATATCCACTTGCTCCAATTATTGCTACATTCATTATAACTTTAGCTCCTTATACATAACACTTAATACTTCAAATGTTTTTTGTCCACCTGGCAAAGTAGCAGTTATTTCATCCCCCTCTTCTTTACCTAATAGTTGTTTTGCTAAAGGGGAATTAAAAGATATCATTCCATTCTCTGCATTTGATTCAACTCCACCAACAATTGAATACTCAAACTCTTCTTCTGTATCCACATCAACTAACTCAACTGTTGATCCAAAACTTACTTTATCATGAGGCAAACTTTCAGGATCAATAATTACAGCTTTAGAAATAATTGAACCTAATTCCCTAATTTGTGAATCAATTAAAGCTAATTTATCTTTTGCAGCATGATATTCTGCATTCTCTTTTAAGTCACCAAGTTGTCTTGCTTCATCAAGTGCAATTACAGTTTCAGGTCTTTCTTTACTTTTCAAAAAATCTAATTCATTTGTAATTTTTTCGTATCCTACTCTTGTCATTGGCTCTTTATCCATGAAGCCTCCTATTTATAAATTTATGTTTTGATTTAATTTGATATAATACCGAAATTTTTATAAAAGAGTAGATATGCAAAGATATGACCGTACCTTAAAACTTTTTGGAGAAGAAAACTTCAAAAAATTTCAAAATACAAAACTTATTCTTCTAGGTGTAGGAGGTGTTGGAAGTTTTGCTTTGGATTCATTATATAATACTGGAATTACAGACATCACAATCGTTGATTTTGATACTTATGAAGAATCAAATATGAATAGACAATTAGGAAGCCATGGAAATATAGGAAAAGTAAAAGTTGATTCTTTAAAAGAAAAATATCCTGAAGTCACAGCTATAAATGAAAAAATTACACCTGAATGGATTGATAAATTTGATTTTTCTCAATATGATTTAATTTTAGATGCTATAGATGATATTAAACCTAAAGTTCATCTTATACAGAGATATTATAATAAAGTTATCACTACAAGCGGAAGTGCAAAAAGGTTAGATCCTAGTAAAATAGAGTATAAATCAATTTGGGAAACGTATAATGACCCATTTATTAGAAAAATAAGATACGAATTAAAACAAAGAGGATTTAAGAAAAAATTTAAAGTTGTATTTTCTAGTGAGAATCCAAACTGTCTAGAAAAGGGGAGTTTTGAAGCGGTTACAGGCTCATTTGGATTTATGATGGCTTCACTTACAGTAAAAAAGATCTTAAACAGTAAAAAGTAAAATAATTTTTTAAAGTTAAGTATAAGAAAAAAAGCAATATAATTTAGCAATAAAGCACATAAAGGGTTTTCATGAGTGGTATCAATAGTGTTGAACAAATGACTCAAGGTCATTTAAGAAATGTTCAGCAATTAGCTGTATTTTACACTGGTCACAATAATATTTATGCAATTAATATTGCAAAAGTAAAAGCATTCATAATTACAGAAGAAGTAACTATCAATGATACACCAACTGATACAGATGTTATTGCTGGTATAGCAACGATTAGAGGTGAACCTGTTACACTAGTTAACCTAGATGCATGGTTAGGACATCAAAAACTTGATCTAAAAGAGTACAAGCTAATAATATATTGTGAGTTTAATCATAAAAAAGTTGGTTTTTTAATAAAAGACATGCTTGATATTGTAGAAAAAACTACAGATGAATTAAGACATTCAGAAGAAACTAACTCAAAGATTACATATACTACATATGTAAAAGTTCATAATAAAGATGAACTTTGTACAGTTTTCAATGCAGAACAGATGTTAAAAGATTTAGGTTGGGTTGAAGATGGAGATGATGTATTAAATAAATATGTTGAATCTTCATTTAACACTTCTAAAGTAATCTTAGCAGCAGAAGACTCAAATGTAGCAAGAGAAGTTTTAACAAAATTTTTCAAAAAAGCTAAAGCACATTATGAAATCTATATTAATGGGGCACAACTACTTAATAGAATTCAAGAATTAGATCCAGAAGATATAGGTCTAATTATAACAGATATTGAGATGCCAGAAGCTGATGGATTCCAAGTGGCAACTTTTATTAAAACAAATGATGAATATAGTCATATTCCAATTATTGTTAACTCTTCAATGACAACTGATGCAGTAAAAAACAAGATGATTAATATTGGAGTTGAAGACTTTATTGGTAAAACTGATATTCAAGCACTTTATCAAGCTGTTAAACAACATTTACTACACTAATATTAGATGAGTTAAACTCATCTAATATTTATACCTTTTTTAACCAATCTTCAAATACTTTTATTTGTTCAACTGTTTGAATTGTTGATGTGCCACCAAATGATGTTCGTGCGTTCATAGAGTTTCTTAAATCTAAATACATGATTATCTCTTCATCAATATTTTTTAACTCTTCATTTGCACTTCTAATTTCATCTAAAGTTAATTCACTTATATCTTTGTTTAAAGAGTTTGCACAAGCAACTACATCTTTTGTAATATAATAAGCCGTTCTAAATGGCATATTTTGTTTTTGAACTAGAAAGTCAGCTAAATCTGTTGCACTTAAGTGTCCAATTTTACAAGCTGCTTCCATCTTATCAACATTTACAATCATTGTTCTTATAACTTCAGTTAAAATTTTAAGTGAAATCTCTACAGTTTTAACTGAATCAAAAACACCCTCTTTGTCTTCTTGTGTATCTTTATTGTAAGCTAATGGTAAACCTTTCATAACAGTAAGTAGTGAGATTAAGTTTCCATAAACTCTACCTGTTTTACCTCTTAATAGTTCTGGTACATCAGGGTTCTTTTTTTGTGGCATAATTGAACTTGTTGTTGCATACTCATCACTCATTCTAACAAATTGAAACTCATATGAAGACCAAGTAACTAACTCTTCAGATATTCTACTAACATGCATCATACAAGTTGAGATATTAAATAAAATCTCCAAAGCAAAATCTCTATCACTTACTGTATCCATTGCATGGGAAGTTGGAGCAGTAAATCCAAGTATCTCGCTACTTAAAAATCGATCAATATTGTGTGGAGTTCCTGCTAATGCAGCACTTCCAAGTGGCGAAAAATTGTTTCTCTCATATGAACTTTCAAACCTTTCAAAATCTCTTTTGAACATATTTGCATAAGCAAGTAAATGGTATCCAAAGTTTAAAGGTTGAGCATGTTGTAAGTGTGTCATTCCTGGGATTAAAGTTGTAGTATGTTTATCTGCTACTTCAACAAAAACTTTTATTAGTTCTTTTAATTGAGCTTTTATACTTTCACTTTTATCTTGAACATATAGTCTAAAATCTGTAGCAACTTGATCATTTCTACTTCTTGCTGTATGAAGTCTTTTCCCTGGTTCTCCAATGATTTCAGTTAATCTACTCTCAACTGCCATATGAATATCTTCTGTTTCTAATGAAAATTTAAATTCACCCGACTCAATCTCATCTTTAACTTGAAGAAGACCTTTCTCAATTGCTTCTTGTTCCTCTTTTGTTAATATTCCTTGAGTATATAGCATTTTTGAGTGTGCAATTGAACCTGCAATATCTTGCGCGTATAACTCTTTATCAAACATTATAGAAGCATTAAATTCATCTAAAATTTGAGCATTAGTATTTTTAAGTATTTGATTATTTTGATTTGACATAAATTATCCTATTTTGATAGTTGTGAAATTATAACATAAGTGTATTTAGTTTAATGTAGTTAAGTAGTGCATAAAGCACTACTCTTTTTCTATTTTTTCAATTGTATCTTTGATAATAGCTAAAATCTTTTTTTTAGCTTCATCTTCATCATTTTCAGGTACATCCCAACCTACAATCGTCATATATTTATCTAATAAATCTTTAACATCGTCAACAATAGTATCATGAAGTTGTTCTAACTCTTTATCTTGTGCTGTCATAACATTCTCCTATTTAATAAATTTAAATAATTATATCATAAATAAAAAAAGGCCTAGAATAACTAGACCTTTCTTAAATCAATAAAAGCAGATTTGTTTATTTTATTAAAAACTTTCCCATTCATCACTATTTGAAATTTTAGATTCAATTTTTCTATTTTCAGTTTTTTGTATAGATTTTGATTGTGTATGCTTTGTTGCATTTGAACTTATAGTTTTATTTTGATTACCTAAAACTTTTGCTTTTACTTTATCTTTACCAATAAATTGTTTTTCATCTGCATCAGATACAATTAGTTTTGCTATCTCATCAGTTTGAGCAGCTATATCATGTGTTTGATTTGCAATTGATGCATTTTGTTGTGTCTGTTGATCAAGACTATTTATTGCATCATTTATTTGCTCAATTCCTGTTAATTGTTCTTTTGAAGCTATTTCAATATGAGAAATCAATTCTATTGTTTTAGTAATATTCTCACTTAAACCATTATATCCTTGAATCATCTTATCTGAAATTGCTTTACCACTATTAGCTTTATTTGTAGCATTTTCTACAAGATCTTTAATCTCTTTAGCAGCTTCAGCAGATCTAGCTGCAAGGTTTCTTACCTCTTGAGCAACGACAGCAAATCCTTTTCCTGCTTCTCCTGCAGTGGCAGCTTCAACAGCTGCATTAAGTGAAAGAATATTTGTTTGAAAAGCAATTTGATCGATAACTGTAATTGCATCATTAATTGCATTAACCTCTTCATCTATCTCATTCATTGCTACAGTTGTTTGTTGTGCTAAATCTTTCCCTTCATTTGTTGAGTTTGTAACTTCATTTGCAAAATTTGACATTTTTACAACATTTTCTGTATTGTGAGAGATGTTAGAGGTAATCTCTTCTAATGCAGCTGCCGTTTCTTCTAAAGAAGCTGCTGCTTCATTAGAATTTACATTTAAAGTATCAACATTTTTAAGTAAAATATTTGAACTTTCACCTAGAGTCAAACCATTTTCTTTGTTTTTAACTAACATTTGATTTATTACATCAGCAAGATTATTTAGACCACTTGCAGTATCACCTAAATCATTTCCATCTATTCTATATGTAAAATCAAGTTTTTGATAAAAACTTAAAGCTTTTGAGATATTATTTAAGTCTCCATCAACTTTTGATGATACTACATTAAATAAATCATTAATTCCATTTTTCAACTCTTCTATAGCTGAATTTTGTGTTGTTTCAGTTATAGTATTTTTCATAATTCCAGTTTTTGCTAACTCAATTGCATTATTAACACTATCTATTACAGTTTTTGCAGAAGTAATATCTTGTGCAAATTTAACTACACGATTGACTCTTCCACTTTTATCTTTTACTGGTGTATATGAGGCTTGAATCCAAACAGAACTTCCATTTTTATGAATCCTTTCGAACTCATCTATTTGCGATTTTCCACTTGATAAATCTTTCCAAAAATTAGTATATTCAGTAGTATTTATGTAATTTTTGTCACAAAACATTCTATGATGTTTTCCAACAACCTCATTTAAATTGTAACCTAAGGCATTTAAAAAGTTATCATTTGCATGGATAATTGTTCCATCTGGTTTAAATGATATAATTGCATAGTTTTCTTCCATTGCAGCTAATCTTGCTGCTTCCTCGTCAGTTTTACCAAAATTAAACATAAAATACTCCCAAAATAATTTAATAAATCTTATCTTTTTTTTCTTTTATTTTAATTTAATTTTGAATGAAAGTTCACTTAAGTATAAAAAAACCCAAGTTAACTAAATAACTTGGGTTTTGGGTAATTTTGATTAAATTAATTAGATAGGTAAAACTCTAATATTCTCATCAACTTTTTGTTTAAGTACTGATTCAATAGCGTATAAAGTACCTGTATCACCAGATGCACAACCATTACATGCACCTAAGTATCTGATATAAATATCATAGTGTGGAATATTTTCTTTAATATCAATAATCTCCATATTACCACCATCCATCATTAGCATTGGTCTGATATCAGTATCTAAAACTTCATCTACTAGTTTAATTCTTTGAACAATTGTCATTTTATCAAATGAAGATTGCCCACTTTCACTAGCATCTGCAGCAGATTTCATTCTTTCATGATCCATTTCAGCTCTTGTATTTTCTAATATATCAACTAAGTACATCTCTTTTTCTTCGTGACCACCTGGTTTAATACATGATTTACAAAATGCCCCTGCTTTTGTATAATCAGTAATCTCTTCAACAGTTTTAAGGTCATTTAATTTAATAACTTCTTGTATAGTTGCTAAAGAAACTCTTGCACACTCACAGATAATGAACTCCTCTTCAAAAGATTCCATATCTACACCTTTATATGTACCAGCAGCTTTTTTAATAACATCATAAGCCATAACTGAGCAGTGCATTTTTTGAGGAGGAACTGCAGGAACATCTGGATGATCTCTTAAAGCTTTTTCAACATCAATATTTGTAATTTTTACTGCTTCATCAACAGTTTTACCAATACAAAGCTCTGCCATAGCATCAGATGAAGCAATAGCTGTACCACAACCAAAAGATTTAAATTTTGAATCTAAAATCTTATCAGTTTTTTCATCAACACACCAGTAAAGTCTTACTGCATCACCACAAGACTCTGCACCAAAATCAGCTACAATTAATTTTCCACCTAATTCTTTTGCTCTTTCTTCAGTAATTTCACCTTGATGAGTTGGATCATCCATTCTTCTGATTACTTGGTTTGAGTATTCATCCCAAATTGAACCAGTAATTAAATCATTCTTTGCCATTATTAATTCCTTCTTCTTTTTTACAATTGTGACACATGGTCTTTTGGAGTATATGCATATGAACTTGAGATAGATCTAAGTCTATTAATTGCGCTTTTTATTACGTCAATTGCATAATCAATCTCTTCTTCAGTATTAAATCTACTTAAAGAAAATCTTACACCTGTATGTGCTAATTCGCTATCACTACCAAATGCATTCATAACAGGATTTGCTTCTAAATCTTCTGATGCACAGGCACTACCAGTTGAGGCACCAATTGTTTTTTGATTTAAATCCCAAAGCATTGACTCACCTTCAACCCCTCTAATAGAAATTAAAGTTGTGTTTGGAGTTCTATTTTCTTTTCCACCAATAACAATAGTTTCTGGTATTTCAAGAATTGCATTTTCAAGTTTATCTCTTAACTTTCTTACATGGTTATTCTCGTAAGCTAAAGCTATTTCAGAGGTTGCTAATTTCATTGCAACTCCCATTCCTATCATAGAAGCAACATCAACAGTTCCTGCTCTATGACCCCCCATTTGCTCACCACCATGTAATAAAGGAGTTAATTCATACCCTTTTTCTACATACAATGCACCAACACCTTTTGGTCCATGAAACTTATGAGCAGATAAAGATAAATAGTTTACATTACACTCTTGTACATCAACTGGAACTTTTCCAATTGCTTGAGTTGCATCTGTATGGAAAGGGATACCTGCTTCTTTACATATTTGACCAATCTCTTTTATTGGAAAAAGTTTCCCTGTTTCATTGTTTGCCCACATAATTGACACTAAAGCAGTATCTTCTCTAATATAATCTTTTACACTAGATGCTTCTAAAACTCCATCTTCATTTACAGGTAGATAAGTTACACTTACACCTTGTGTTTCTAAAAATCTACATGTTGCAGTGATTGCTGGGTGTTCTACTTCTGAAGTAATAATATGATTTTTATTACCATTTAATATTTTATCAACCCAAATACCTTTTATAACTGTATTGTTACTCTCTGTAGCATTTGCAGTGATAATAATATCATCTTCATCAGCAGCATTAATTCCATCATATAAATAATTTAAAGCCTCAACCATTTTAGGATGAGTTCCTGCCCCAAATTTATGAAGTGAATTTGGGTTACCATATATATGACAAAAGAATGGTTCCATTGCTTTAAAAACTTCTGGATCCACTTTCGTTGTTGCGTTGTTATCTAAATATACTTCCATACATATTCCTATACTATTCTTTGGTGATTTTTATGCAATAAGTGTTCCATAAAAAGTACCCTCTTGAATTTTAATTTTGAATTATAATTAAAATAGGATAAAAATAGTCTTAATTAATAAAACTATACTTTTACACTATTCCTTTTCTAATTTTAACATAAGTTTACTTCTGAGATAATATACCAAATTTTATAAAGGTTATACTATGAAAAAATTATTTTTTAGTTTTTTAGTTTTATTTGTTAGTCTCCTATTTATTGGGTGTGGTGAACAAAAAGTTGCTTCAGATTCTCAAGAGAATGTAAAGAAAGATATTTTAACAGTTGGTATGGAATTAGCTTATCCACCATTTGAAATGAGTGATAAAGATGGTACACCTTCAGGTGTTTCTGTTGATTTTGCTAAAGCATTAGGTAAATATTTAAATAAAGAAGTTGTAATTGAGAATATTGCATGGGATGGTCTTATTCCATCTCTTAAAACAGGTAAAATTGATCTAATCATCTCTTCAATGACAATTACAGATGAAAGAAAAAAATCTATAGATTTTTCAATTCCTTATGCACAAACTTCACTTGCAATCTTAGCAAACAAAGATTCTGATGTTGACTCAATAGAAGATTTAAATAAAGAAGGGAAAAAAGTTGCTGTAAAAAAAGGTTCAACTGGTCACTTATACGCAAAAAATAATTTACCAAATGCTGATATTCTAGTTTTTGATAAAGAAGCTGCATGTGTACTTGAAGTTGTTCAAGGTAAAGCTGATGGATTTTTATATGACCAATTAACTATTTATAAAAACTATGCAAAACATATGGATACAACAAAACCACTTCTTAAACCATTTCAAAAAGATTTTGAATATTGGGGAGTTGCTTTAAGACAAAATGATCCATTAAAAGAAAAAGTAAATGAGTTTATCAAAAAAGCAAAAGAGGATGGAACTTTTGATACATTTGCTAAAAAATATTTAACTGATGCCAAAAACACATTTGATGAACTTGGTATCCCATTTTTCTTCTAGGAAATAATATAAATTGAATATAAAAAAACTTTTTATCCATGAAAAAGGTTTAAAAGGAGATAAAAAGGTAGATAAACCTATCTACCTTTTTAATCTTTTTCTACTTACAATCTTAGTTTCTGTTACATTTTACTTAATGTTTAAAAATGTCTCATATAGTTTTAATTGGGATAGTGTTTATGAATATAGGCAAAAATTCATTGATGGATTCTTTATAACTATCATAATCTCTTTTTTTGCATTAATATTAAGTTTTATTATTGGATTATTTTTTGCATATGCTCAGAATTCAAAACTATTAATACTTAGATATTTTTCAAAATTTTATATTGAGATAATAAGAGGAACTCCCCTTTTAGTACAAATTTTAATATTTTTTTATGTTTTTGCAAATAATTTAGGTTTAGATAACAGATATGTTGTTGGTGTTGTGATTTTAGCTTTATTTGCAGGAGCTTATGTTTGTGAAATCATAAGAGGTGCAATTGAATCTGTAGACTTTGAACAATATGAAACAGCTTTAAGCCTGGGAATGACAAACTATCAAATGTATAGATATGTAGTTTTCCCACAAGCATTTAAAAGAATGTTACCTGCTTTAACAGGACAATTTGCTAGTATAATAAAAGATTCATCTTTGTTATCAATAATATCAATAAGTGAATTTACAATGAATGCACAAGAGGTAAATGCATATACATATTCTACTTTAGAGAGTTATATTCCACTTGCATTGGGTTATTTAATTTTAACTTATCCTATCTCTTATTATACAAATAAACTTGAAGCACATATAAAAAAATAAGAGTTATTTTATTTTATTTAATGTGTCTTCATATACTTTATTATTATAATCTTGCACAATTACTTGTGAATTAAATAATGCTCCTAATTCAATCACTGAGATAATTATTATTATAAAAAATCCTATTTCAAAAAAGGAAAGAGACAAAAAAATTATACCTATAATAAAAATTGATAAATTAAATACACCCCTTTTCCATTTTTCTAAATAAAAATGGTGTAACCCTGCTATAAAAAACCAATTTAAAACAGCATAAGTATCAGGGTCTTTCAATTTATCTTTAACATCTTTATAAAAGACTTTTCTTTTTTCATCATCAAGATTATTAATTTTTATACGAATTTTTTCCTCTTCTAAATCAACTTCATCTTTTTTTAACACAAATAATCCTTTTATTTAAGGGGATCTATACATTTACAAATTGAATCACTTTTTTTACAATCATTTATTCTATGAAAACCTAAAGTTATTCCCTTTTTTATTCCATATTTTTCTATTGCGTTATAAGTAAATAAAGAACAAGTTGGTTCAAAATTACACTCAATTCCAAACCATCTTTTACTTCCTCCACTTTTACGATAAAGATTTATCATAAATAAAATAACTTTTTTCAATCTAACGACCTAAAGTAATTATTGCAGCTTCTCTTGTCCAAAATAACCAAAATCTTTTACTTTCAATAACTTGGAATACCATTTGCCAACCTTCACTTGCATGTAGGTTTAATTCAGCCTCAATTTTCTTCAATGGTAAGCCTGAAGAACCTAAAAAAATTGTTCCACATCCGCCCTCAACTATATGAATAACTTTATACTCTTTATATCTATTAGTTTCCATAAATCTCCTTTTTAGATAATAAATTATATTATAATAATATTTAGGAACGATTAAATATATTAAAATAAATTTAAATTGGTATTTTACTAATTTATATAAATATTTTTTTAATGAACATATGTTACATTTATTTTTAGAAATAGGATAAAAATAGTCCTATTTAAAAAAGGGGTTTAAAATGAGTGATAATAAACAAATAAAAGATATTTTAAATAGAGACTATAAATTAGGCTTTGAAACACTTATTGAGAGTGATACATTCCCAAAAGGTTTAAATGAAGATGTCATAAAAGCCATATCAAAAAAGAAAGATGAACCACAATGGTTATTAGACTTTAGATTAAGTGCTTATAAAAAATGGCTAAAAATGGAAGAACCATCTTGGGCAAATTTAAAGTATCTAAAAATTGACTATCAAGATATTTCATATTTTTCTGCGCCAAAAAAGAATTTAGATTCTTTAGATGAAGTTGACCCTGAAATATTAAAAACATATGAAAAGCTTGGTATTCCTTTAGAAGAGCAAAAAATGTTAGCAGGTGTTGCTGTTGATGCTGTATTTGACTCTGTTTCAGTTAAAACAACTTTTCAAGATGAATTAGAAAAATTAGGAATTATATTTTGTTCAATCTCAGAAGCAGCACATAAACATGAAGATATATTAAAAAAATATTTGGCTTCTGTTGTAGGAAAAGCAGATAACTATTTTGCAGCATTAAACAGTGCAGTATTTACAGATGGAAGTTTTGTATATATTCCACCAAATACTAGATGTCCAATGGAGTTATCTACATATTTTAGAATAAATGCATTAAATACAGGTCAGTTTGAAAGAACATTAATAATATGTGATGAAGGAAGTTATGTTTCATATAATGAAGGATGTTCAGCTCCAAGTAGAGATGATAGACAACTTCATGCAGCAGTTGTAGAGTTAATTGCCTTAGATAATGCACAAATAAAATACTCAACTATTCAAAACTGGTTTCCAGGTGATGATGAGGGTAAAGGTGGTATTTTAAACTTTGTTACAAAAAGAGGTTTATGTAAAGGTGAAAACTCAAAAATATCTTGGACACAAGTTGAAACTGGTTCATCTATTACATGGAAATATCCATCATGTATCTTAAAGGGTAAAAATTCTGTTGGAGAGTTTTATTCGGTTGCTATTTCAAGTCATGCCCAACAAGCTGATACTGGTACAAAAATGATTCACTTAGGTGAAAATACAAAATCAACAATTATCTCAAAAGGTATCTCAGCTATGAAAGGTGTAAATGCCTACAGAGGATTGGTAAGAATTGGGAAAAATGCAAAAAATGCGAGAAATGTTTCGGAGTGTGATTCTTTATTAATTGGAAACAAATGTAAAGCACACACATTTCCATACCATGAGATAAAAAACTCTTCAGCGCAGATTGAACATGAAGCAACAACTTCAAAAATTTCAGATGAGCAACTATTTTATCTAAATCAAAGAGGGATAGAAGAAGAGGATGCAATTGCTATGATTGTAAATGGTTTTTGTAAAGAGGTATTAAAAGAGTTACCAATGGAGTTTGCAGCTGAAGCTAAAGAGTTATTAAGTATCTCTTTAGAGGGAAGTGTAGGTTAATAAAAAGAAAAAAAATAGGAGGTATATCATGCTTAATATAAAAAATTTAAAAGTTAATATAGATAATAAAGAGATATTAAAAGGTTTAGACCTAGATATAAAAAAAGGTGAAGTGCATGTTCTTATGGGACAAAATGGAGCAGGAAAATCAACTTTAGTAAAAACATTAAGTGCACACTATGATTGCGAAGTAAAAGAAGGTGAACTTAAATATAAAGATAAAAATCTATTAGATTTAAGTGTAAGTGATAGGGCAAATGAAGGTATCTTTATGAGTTTTCAAAATCCAGTGGAGATTCCAGGAGTAAATAACAGCTACTTTTTAAGAACAGCCGTAAATGAAAAAAGAAAATATAATAAAGAAGAAGAGTTAGATGCAATCAGTTTTTTAAAATTGACAAAAGAAGAATTAGGAAAGTTTGATATTGATAAAAAACTTCTACAAAGGGATTTAAATGATGGTTTTAGTGGTGGGGAGAAAAAAAGAAATGAATTAATCCAACTATTATTATTAAAACCTGATCTAATTTTATTAGATGAGATTGATTCAGGATTAGATGTTGATGCGATTAAAACCGTTGCAAAAGTTATAAATGAACTATTAGATGGTAATCGTTCAATATTAATGATTACTCACTATGACAAACTATTATCACAAATTAAACCAGATTTCGTACATATTATGCAAGATGGGCAAATTGTAAAAACTGGTGATTACAACTTAGCTTTAGAACTTGACAGCAAAGGTTATGAAGGAATAGGAATTAAAAATGAGACTTATGAATCTTAAAAATGAAGAACTTTTAATTGATGAAAATACAAATGAACCTATAAAATTAATATATTATCCCAAAGAGGAAAAAACTAATTCTTTGAAAATAAGAATAAAAAAGGGTATTAAAGCTTCTATTATAGAAGTATTTGCAGGAAATGACTTAAATGAAAAATTTACGAGAGAATTAATAGTTGAAGATAATGGAAATTTAGAATATATGAAATATCAAAATATTGGTGAAAATTCAAATATTGAATTAGAATACAATATTGATTTAAAAAATGATGCAAAGATAAAGATGACTAATATAGAATTAGGAAAAGGTAAAAATATCAATCAATTTAATACTAAACTAAATAGTATTAATTCTAATCTAAATATTTATGGTTTAGTAAAAATAGCAAACACTACTAATTCAAAATCTATATTTAAAACATTTCACAATAATCAAAATTGTTTTAGTGATATTAAATACAAACATATTCTAGATGATTCTTCAAAAGCAACATTTGAAGCTTTAAGTGTAGTAAATGAAGAAGCATTAAACTCAAAAGTGTTACAAAACTCTAATACAATATTATTAAGTGATGATGCAGTAATTTTTGCACAACCTCATCTTGAAATAAATATTGATGAGCTTGAAGCTGCCCATGGTGCTACAACTGGGAGTTTAAATAAAGAACAACTTTTATATTTAGAATCAAGAGGTATAGAGAATAAAAAAGCAAAACAGATGCTTCTAAAAGCTTTTGAAAATGAAGTATACGATAATATAGAAGATATTAAAATAAAAGAATTTCTTCAAGAATTAGAGGGAGAAAGAAATGTTTAAAAAAGATTTTCCATACTTCAAACACTCAAATACAGTATATCTAGATAATGCAGCAACAACACAAAAGCCTAAATGTGTTATCGATTCGCAAGTAGAATATTATGAAAAATATTGTGCAAATACTCATAGAAGTAGTTTTAATGATGCAAATACTGCAACACAAAAATATGAAGAGAGTAGAAACATTTTAAAAGAGTTCATAAATGCATCTTCGAAAGAAGAGATAATTTTTACTAAGGGAGTGAGTGAGTCAATCAATTTTATTGCTAATTCTTTTACAAAGGATTATAAAACTGTTATTATCTCTTCATTAGAACACCATTCAAATATTGTTCCATGGCATATGCAAGGAAGAAGTTTAAACAATGGACTTGAGGTTGTAAAGTGCGATAGTAACCTAAATTTCGATTTTGAGGATTATGAAAAAATTTTAAAAAACAATCCAAAATCTTTTGTAAGTATAACTCATATATCAAATGCTTTTGGAAAAGTTCACGATATTATAAAAATAATTCACCTAGCTCACAAATATGATAGTGTAGTTTTAATAGATGCCGCACAAAGTTTAGCACATACAAAAATGGATGTAAAAGAATTAGATGTAGATTTTGTGGCTATCTCCTCACACAAAACATTTGGACCAACAGGAGTTGGGGCTATTTATGTAAAAGATAAATATTTAAAAGAGTTAAAACCTTATCAAACAGGTGGTGCGACTATTCATGAAGTTGATTATAATAGTTCCACTCTACTTGATGCACCTTTTAAATTTGAAGCAGGAACACAAAATATTGCAGGAGTTATTGGTTTTGGAGAGGCTTTAAAATATCTAAAACATATAGGATATGAAAATATAGAGATAATAGAAAAAGATCTTTACAATTATCTTGAGCTTGAACTTGAAAAACTTCCTGGAATAATTTTTTATAATGATAGTGAAAACTGTATAGGAAGCAAAAGTTTTAATTTTGAAAATATTTCCCATGATGATATTGGAATACTATTAGATAAAATGGGTATTGCTATAAGAGTTGGACACCATTGTGCACAACCAATTATGAAACAACTTAATATAAGAGGAACAATTAGAGTTTCTTTAGCTTTTTACAATGACTATGAAGATATTAATAAACTAATAGAAGCTCTAAAAAAAGCTTTAGAGATGTTAAACTAAAGGAATATAAATGTCAATAAAAACAAAAGTTGAAAATATAAAAGATGATTTAGATTTTTTTGAAGATGAATTACAAAAATATGAATATATTATTGATTTAGGTAAAAAATTAGACTCATTAGAGGATAAATATAAAACTGCTGAAAATATTGTTCATGGATGCACCTCACAAGTTTGGTTAATAAGTGAAGAAAAAGATGGAAAACTATATTTCAAAGGCACTTCAGATGCAATTATTGTTAAAGGACTAATATATATAATTCTTGAGATATTTTCAGGTGAAGATATAGAAACTCTTAAAAATGTAGATATGGATATTATTTATGAATTAGGTTTATCTGAAGTAATTACACCAAATAGACAAAGTGGCGTAATAGGAATGATTAAAAAAATAAAAGAGATTGCACAAAAAGGATAAAAGATGGAATCACTAAATAAAGATGCTATTAAAGAAAAGATTATTGAAAGTTTAAAAAATGTATATGACCCAGAAATTCCAGTAAATATCTATGATTTAGGATTGATTTATTCTATTGAACTTGAAGTAAAAAACAACTATACTTATTGCACTATTGAGATGACTTTAACCTCACCATCATGTCCTGTAAGTGATAGTTTAGTTGAGCAAGTAAGCTATTATACAAAACAAGTTCCAGAAGTAGATGAAGCAAATGTACATTTAGTTTTTGAACCTATGTGGGAACCTTCTAAGATGAGTGACGAAGCAAGAGATATTTTATCAGCATCAGGAGCGGCTATTTAATTGACTAGAAAATCTAAACTTATAATAATTGTATATACAATCACAATTCTACTTTCTGTGATGTATGCTACTCAACCTTTACAGCCACTATTAGCAAAAGAGTTTGATGTATCAATGACAAAAGCATCCACTTTTACAGCTGTAATTATGTTGTTTTTAGCAATATCCCCAATTATATACGGTTATATTTTAGAATCGGTCAAAACTAAAACTGTTTTAAAAATTGCACTTATTACTTTACTTATAACCAACTTTGCATTATCCCTTGCAAACAGTTATGAAATTTTTTTAACAATTAGAACAATTGAAGCTATTGTAATCCCTGCAATTTTAACAGGTGCCATGACAATTTTGGCAAAAGATAAAGAAAATACAAAACTAAATATGTCAATATATGTTGCAGCAACAGTATTTGGTGGTATGGTTGGTAGAGTATTTTCTGGTTTTATAGCAGAAGAATTTGGATGGAGAATAGTATTTATCTCTTTGTCTTTTGCACTACTCTTAGCCTATTATTTAATAAGTAAAATAGAATTTAGAGGAGATGCAGAGCTAGTAAAACCTAAAATGCTTGATATTGTTCATATATTAAAAGATAAAAGATATATAGTGATTTATACTCTTATGTTTATAGTATTCTTCGTATTTGCTGGGCTATTAAATATCTTACCATTTAGAATAAAAGAGTTACTACCAAATACTAGTGAAACTCAAATTGGATTATTGTATTTAGGTTATGGAATGGGAATTATAATCTCACTTACAATACATAAAATCATCAATTTTTTCAAAAAAGAGATAAGAACTATTGTTGCGGGGCTTAGTATATTTCTCATCTCAACACTAATGTTTTTAAGTACAAATGCTCTTATTTTATTTTCTGTTGTATTTATTTTTTGTGTTGGTATGTTTACTATTCATACAGTTTCAACAAGACTTGCAAATTCACTTAAAGCTTCACAAAGAGGATTAACATCAGGGATGTATCTAAGTTTTTATTATATAGGTGGTGCAGTTGGTTCAATTATACCAGCAATAGTATATGATAAATTTGGTTGGAATATGACGATTTTACTATTTGCAACTTTACTTGTATTTATTATGTTTTTTATTCTTTTAAGTAGAAAACTATTTAAAGCATATAATTAGTAAGAGGAATCAAATTAAAAGGAGTACTTAGAAGTTTAATTTTAAAAACAAATTTTTTGATATATGATGAGAGATTTAGTAAGGTTCTGATTAGTAAGAAAAGCTAGATGGTTGAACTCTAACTTTTCAATATGGAATTTTTTCTTTTCTAGATTTAAAAGCTTGAACTGATTAAACCTATTGTAAGAAATGATACAACAACGAATACAACATATTTAACTACAAACTTCATAACACATCCTTTTAATTTTAATTCTTAATAAAATTTTACATTATTTATGTCAATTATAAAAGGTAATAATTCTTTACATTTTCTTGACAAACTAGAAAACTATATAAAAAATGTTATGTGAATTTTTGTAGTTATATCCCAATCTGAATTTATGCATTTGAATGATTTTATTTACAATATTTAAACCCAAACCATGTCCCATTTGTTGGTTAGGTTCTCTAGTAAAGGGTCTGATATAATATATCAAGTCATTTGATAATTCATCTGCAATATTTTCAACAAACAAGATTTTGTTTTTGGCTTTTATTTTAATAGGAAATTCTAATGCATATTTCATAGCATTATCAATCAAGTTTTTTAATGCTATAGTCATATAATATTTATCTGCTTCTATTTCAAAATCATCATCTATTTCTAATATAATTTTTGATTCATCATCAATAGATAGTTTCGATAAAGCCTCTAATATTAAACTGCTTACTTTAAACTTGTATGTTTTTAAAATAGCAAAATTTAATTTCTCCCTTTGAAGTAATTTATTTGTTAACTCTTCTATATCTATAAATACATTGTTTATATGTTCAACTTCTATTTTATATTTACTGTTCTTTAAATCTTCAAGTAAAAATTTCCCTTTTGTAATTGGAGTTTTTAATTCATGACTTATATTTCTTAAAAGCTCTTCTCTTGAATGTATAATATCGCTTTGTTTTTCTAAATATGAATTTAAATTTTTAGTTATTTCACTAAGTTCATTGTTTTTACCAATATCTACTTTTATACTATTTTCATCATCATTAAATAGCTGTAAAACACCTTTGTTTAATTTCTCTAACATCCCCTTTATCTCTTTTATAATTTTTGATGAAATTACAAAAGCTAAGGTAAATGCTATTAGAAGTAATAAAACCACTTCTATTTTTATAGTTTCTATAAATTGATTTTTATTTTTTTCTGTTTTATTAAGCTCATTTTGAAGATAAACAACCTCTTGGTCAAGTAAATTTTTTGTATCATTGCTTAACTTTTCAAAATCAATATTAAATTTGTCAAAACTACTTTGTTTTTGTTTTACAATTTCATATAGTCTATTTTTTATTAAAAAATTGATCTCTTTAAAATGTAGAAAAATCAACTCTAAATTCTTTTTTTCACTATTTGATTCTGAATTTTCTATTGTTTTATTTTGTAAAAAAAGTACACTTTTATAAATATCTTCTGCTTTGTTAAGCCTTTCTTTAACTATACTCAATTTATCATAATCAGTTATAATATCCAATACAATCCAAGAAAAAGAGTTGCTATGTTCTTTTAATTTTTCAACTCTTCTTATCTGGTCATAACGATGTATCTGAGAATTATGTATTTCATTGAAATTATATATTGAATAAAAGAATACCCCTATTATAAAAACAGTAATAAGAAGTATTAAAGAAAAAGAGATAAAAAGTCGTTGTCTAATTGTCATTTATAAATTTATACCCTATTCCCCATACAGATTTAATATATTTTGACTCTTTTGAGTCATCATTGATTTTAAACCTTATATTACTTACATGCATATCAATTGTTCTATTTTTTGTATCTTTTTTTAATGAAGTTTGATTGATTATATCTTCTCTTGAAACAACTTTATTGATATTATTCATAAACATAAAAAATATCTCTGATTCTATTTTTGTAAATTCTATCTCATGATTTTCTAAAAATACACTTTTTTTATCTAAGTCTATTTTTAATTCATTTATTTGTATCTCATTGTCATTTATATTTCTTTTTAATATTGCATCAATTCTTAAAACTAATTCTCTTGGTTCATAAGGTTTTGAAAGATAATCATCAGCGCCTAATTCAAAACCATGTATTTTATTTCCAATATCATCTCTTGCTGTTGAGATGATAATTGGAATATTTTTTAACTCTTTTAATTTTTTAAAAAGATCAAAACCATCCATACCTGGAAGTCCTAAATCTAATATTACTATAGAATATATAGAATGATTTAATTTAAACTCTTCTAAAGCCTCTAAAGGTTGTGAATAGACATGACAATCATAATTGTAAGCTTTTAAAAAATTACTTATTAAATTTTGTAACTCAATATTATCTTCAATTAAGAGTACATTTTTATTTTTCACTATTGACCTTTACTTTTAATCTCATCATTGTGTGAAGATACTGACTTTAACCAAAAATATCCAAATAAACCTGAAAATAATGAAGCACTAAGAATTCCAATTTTTGCTTGAAATATAAGCTCTGGATTCCCTATAAAAGCTAAATCTGCAACAAAGATTGACATAGTAAAACCTATTCCACCTAAAAATGCTACTCCAAAAATTTGATTCATTGAACTTCCTTTTGGAAGCTCTGCAAGTTTTAATTTAATAGCAAGCCAAGATACTCCAAATATCCCTATAACTTTTCCTAAAATTAAACCAGCAATAATACCTAAAGAAACTGGCTCAAGTATAGTTGAACCAATAGAAGAAAAATCGATTTTAATTCCAGCATTAGCAAGGGCAAAAATAGGAATAACAATAAGTGCCACAGGTAAATGAAGTCCATGTTCTAGTCTTGCAGCAGGAGTGCCTACTTCATCAATTTTATCTTTTATATTTGTTAAAATCTTTTTTTGTTTTTCATGTAATTCAAAATTTTCTTGCTCTGGATATTTTTCATACTCATCTAACAAAACTCTAGTGTCTTTTGTAAGACTAGCTGGAACTCTTTTAGGTTTTGAAGGTATTGCTAAAGCTGCTAATACACCGGCAATTGTAGCATGAACACCTGATTCAAGCATAAAAAACCACATAAATAAACCAACTATAAAATATGGCAAAATCATATGTATCCCAAATCTATTAAAAGAGATCATTATTAAAAGCATAACTCCAGCTAAACCTAAAGGCAATATATTTATTGTTTCAGTGTAAAATAATGCAATAACAATAACCGCACCTAAATCATCAACAATAGCCAATGCAACTAAAAATGTTACAAGTGTAGTTGGAATTCTTTTCCCTAATAAAACTAAAGCACTAATTGCAAATGCAATATCTGTTGCCATAGGAATTCCCCAACCATTTGAGCCTAGAGTTCCATAATTTAAGCTTGTATAAATTAGTGCAGGAAAAACCATACCTCCAATAGCAGCTAAGATTGGGAGAATTGCAACTTTTATATTTGAAAGTTCTCCTGCTGTTATCTCTCTTTTTATCTCTAATCCAATAAGAAAAAAGAAAATAGCCATAAGTCCATCATTTATCCAATGATGTAACGAGTGAGAAAAAGCCCAAGAACCAACATTAAGATCAATATTCATATGAAAAAAGTGAGAATAAGTTTCATATAATGTTGTATTAGCAAGAATTAATGCTAATACTGTTGTTACCATTAATATCAACCCTGTTGTAGTTTGTGCATGTAAAAATTCTTCAAAGGGGGTAGAGACTTTTTTAAAAGCCTTTTCCCAAGGTGCATATAATTTCATTTTAAATCCTATTAAATTCGTAAATTTTTATTTTTAAATGTAAAATTATACCCTATTAATGTCAATAGATTTATACATTATTTCTTGACATTTTCTTGACAAGTTATAGTAAATATAATAATTATACTAATTTAATATTTTCTTTAAGCTTTCTTCAATTTTACTTGGGTCTGAAAAATGATCAACTTTTGCAACAAATCTCCCATTTTTATCAAATAAATAGATAAATGATGTATGTGAAACAGAATATCCCATTGCAGAATTTTCTAAAGGTATCTTCTTATAATATGATCCATACCTACTTGTGATATCATCTATATTTTCTTTAGTTGATGTAGCACCAATAAAATTTTTATTAAAATAATGTGCATACTCTTTTAGATTTTTTAAAGTATCTCTATTAGGGTCTACACTTATAAATAAACCTACAAAGTTATCAGTTTTTTCTTTATCAAATTTTTTTAATGCACTTGATAAACTACTTAATGATGTAGGACATACATCTGGACAATATGTATAACCAAAGTAAACAGCTAAAGCCTTTCCTTTGAAACTTTCTTTAGTCACTTCACCATCTAAAGTGTTTACTTTAAAATCATATTTTTTTGCTTCTTTGTATTCGTCAACATATGGTTTTAAAAATACAATTAAAAGAGCTGCAATAACAACTACAATACTTAGTTTTGAAATCATTCTCATTATATATCCGTTTTAAATTGGAATCTTGCTCCAATTGTTTCATTTAATTTTTCAATTCTTATTTCTGCATTCCACTTCATATCTCCAACAGGACAAGTAGGAAGTGTGCCAATTGCTTCATAATTTCCATTTGATAAATTCTTAATAGGTAAATTAAAATCTCCCATAAACATATTTGTAGCATAAATATTTAAATTTAACTTTTCTAAATTAGGATTATTACTTTTTATGGTAAATTTCAAAGGTTTCATTAAAGGAATATCTTTAGGTGTTATACTTAATTCAAAAGTTGTACCATCCTGTATTGTTATGGTACAACTTCTTTTATGTAAATCACAATCTGCTTTTTGAGTAACAAATTTTACTTCACCTTTAAAAGATTGATATAAAACATTAAAATCAATTAGAAAATATCCCAAAACTATTGCAATAATAGCTACTGAAGATATTATTAAACTTTTTAAATCATTTTTGTTTTTAGTCATTTACAAATAAACTTAGTTGTGCATATGATTACCATGGTGTTTCATACCATCCATTACTGTTTTAACAGGTACAGTAATTGTTTTACTTTCACCATTTGAAAACTCTAAAGTTAAAGTTACACTTTCACCCTCTTTTAAAGCTTTATTTAAACCAATTAACATAATATGAAAACCACCAGGTTGAAGTGATACTTCTCCATTTGCAGGTACTTCTATTTTTGGAACTTGAACCATTTTCATAATACCATCTTTCATTAGATGGGTATGCAATTCAACCACTTTAGATACATTAGATAATGCTTTAACTATTGATACTGTTTCATTAGAACTATTTATAACTTTCATAAAAGCTGCTGAATTAGGTAAACTTGGAGGAGTAGCTCTAACATATCCATCTTCAACTTTTAAATTAGAAGCAAAAAGTATTGATATACTAAATATCATAAATACAACAATTTTTTTCATTTATATCCTTTTTATAATATATTATTATATTAGTATTTTTTTTGTTAATTACTAGTTAAAAAGTCCGTGTTTCTATCTATTGAAGATATAATTTTATATTAATAAATCTCAAAAAATATTTTCACATTTTAAAATACCTTAGCTTTACATTTATAACTCAATATAAAAGCTAAGTTCAACTTAATTTTCCTATGATAAAATTCCAAATGCAACTAAGTTGCAGACTATTACACTAAAGGATAAATTATTTGGGCAATAGTTTAATAGTATAAATAGAAGCATCAGATTTAAACTTTGCACATAAAGAGCAAAATAAGTTATTTATTTGATTTGATATATAGCTACACTTTTACTTAGTCACATTTTTATAGAAATATTTTAGAATAACTTATGATAGCAAATATGCAAACCTAAAAGGTGTAAAATGAATATTAAAAGAGAAAAAATGGAAATAGATTTTAAAAAATCAAATGGTTTAGTTCCAGTAATAACACAAGAATATGGAACAAATGAGGTTCTAATGCTGGGATATATGAATAAAGAAGCATTAGATTTAACTGTAGAAACTAAAATTGTTCACTATTTTTCAAGAAGTAAAAATAGAATTTGGAAAAAAGGTGAAACAAGTGGACATATTCAAAAGTTAATTGATTTAAGAGTTGATTGTGATGAAGATACAATTCTAGCTATAGTAGAACAAGTTGGAAACTCAGCTTGTCATACTGGAGCTAAGTCTTGTTTCTTTAGATCTTATCTAAAAGAAAAAAACGAGAGAACAATTGTTGAATCAAAGATTGCAAATCTTCCCTCTAAATTTGGAAACTTTGATATAAAAGCTTATAAAGATGGTTCTCAAGAGCATCTTGCAATTATGAGTAAAGATTTTTCTTCAATTGAAATGCCACTTGTGAGAATTCATAGTGAATGTTTAACAGGAGATAGTATTGGTAGTTTAAAATGTGATTGTAATAACCAACTAAACTTAGCTTTAGAACTTATTTCAAAAGAAGGTGGATTGGTTATTTATCATAGACAAGAAGGGAGAAATATAGGTTTGGTAAATAAGGTAAATGCATATAATTTACAAGATCAAGGTTTTAATACAGTAGAAGCAAATTTAAAATTAGGTTTTAAAGAGGATGAGAGAGATTATACAGCCATAGCTTATATTTTAAAAAATCTAGGACTAAAAAAAATGAGACTTATTACAAATAATCCTAGAAAAATAAAATTTATAGAAAGTACTGGTATTGAAATAATTGAAAGAATTCCTGCAATTACCAAAACAAATAAGTTCAATGTAAATTATTTGAGAACAAAAAAAGATAAGTTAGGACATTTACTTTAAATAAAAAATTATTTAATAGAAGACAATTAAGTAAAATAGCATAGAAGATTTTATGAAGATGAAGTAGATAATACAGATATTTTAAGTGATACATATTACAGTCAATAAAAAACTAAAAATCATTAGTAGATATTCCCATAATAGTAGCAACTATTCTTCTGCTTCCTCCAAAATCTCTATGTTCACCTAAGTATATACCTTGCCAAGTTCCTAGATTGAGTTTTCCATTTGTAATAGGAAGAGTAAGAGAGCTTCCAAAGATTGATGACTTAATATGTGCTGGCATATCATCTTCCCCTTCATAAGTATGTATAAAATAATTTTTATTTGAGACAATATCATTTATGAAATTTTCCATATCACTTCTTACACTGCTATCACAATTTTCATTAATTGTTAGGCTTGCACTTGTGTGTTTTAGGAATAAATTCAAAGTTCCCATTTCTATATTTTTTATCTCATTAAGTTTATTAATAACTTCATCAGTTATTAAGTGAAAACCTCTTGAATAATTTTTTAAATTAAATTCTTTTTGGATTACTTTCATATAGTAATAATATCTAAAAATCAATAATATTTGTGTATAATGATATATGTCAAAAAATTATAAAACACAAAAAAAGAAAACAACTACACATTTTGTTTTAGAAACACTAATTAAGCTACTTTTCATAGTTGTTTTAATTATACTAGGATTTGTTGCTTATCATAAAATAAGTATATCAGATGGATTTGATTTTAGTTCTGCATCAAAAAGCAAAAAAGATGCAAGAATGCCATCAGAACTTAAATGGTTTGATGATTTTAAAGGTATTGAAAATGTTCCAGATAAGAATACTAAAAAAGGTGGAAGTTCAGGAGAAGGTCAGAACTTTTTACAATATGAAAGTCAAAGAAACAAATAAGTAAAATGGAAACTCTATATATAATAGGTTTTATTTTACTTATTATTATCTCTATAATTATAAGCATCTCTTCAATCAAATATTTTTTAACTATGTGGAAATTTAAAAATAGAAAAAAAGATAAAAGTGAAGATGATGATTTTAAATATTTTGATTAATGGTTTTCCCTTACTAATCTATTTGTCAATTTATTAACAGCTGGTGCAACAAAAAATACAATTGGAAATGCACATATAAATGCTTTTATAAAAGCTTCCATCCATTTTATGAAAAAATTATCTACTATTCCTAAATTTATAAATGTAATAACCAAACTCATAATAAAACTCATAAACATTGACATAAAAAATGCAAATACTAACCTTCTATATTTAGGCGATATCATATAACTCCTTATCAAACATCTAATTTATTTTATCTAAATAACTCTTAAAATCAATATCAGTATCAATATGAAGCTTATGAAGAACAGCTAAGTTGAATATTAGCATACTCTATTGGTGTAGGGTTAGAATATCTATCATACTCTTTATGTTCTAAAAATGGATTTTGTGCAATAAATAATAAATCATTAGTTAATTTGAAATCCCCATTTTTAGCATTTTCAATTGCTTCTTGCAACATATAGTTTTTTATTACAAATTTTGGATTAACTTTTAACATCAACTCTTTCATATATTTAAAGTCTTGATTTTGATTTTCTATCACTTTTTTATATTCTTCAAACCACTTAATAATAGAATCTCTAAAAATTGAAATATCTGTAATACTATTAATAGAATCAAGGCTTTTTAGTTTTGATAAACGGTAAAAGAAACAGTTATAATCAATCTTTGATTTTTCTAACGCTTCTAATAAAGAGATAACTAAATCAATATTACTATCTTTGCTTAATCTTTTATCTAAGCCTAATCTTTTGTTCATAAGATCTAAATACTCTTTTTGATGTATAGTTATAAAACTTTTTAAATATCCTATTAGCTTTTTAAAACTGCAAATTTTCCCAAGATTGTAAGCTAATACTTCAAGATTCCATCTTGCAATTTCTGGTTGATTGCAAAAAGAGTATCTTCCTTCCATATCTGTATGATTACATATACAATTCATCTCAAAAGTATCCATAAATGCAAAGGGGCCATAATCAATAGTAAGTCCAGCAACACTCATATTATCCGTGTTCATAACTCCATGCATAAAACCATAAGCTTGCCACATTGCAAGTAGTTTAGCAGTTTTCTCAACTAGTTCACAATAAAATCTTTCATATTTATTATCTTCATTTTCTAGATGAGGATAAGATTGTTTTATAACATAATCTGTTAACTTTTTTAGATTTTCCTGTGCATCTTTTCCACGAGAGAAATACTCAAAAGTTCCAATTCTAATCCAAGAAGTTGACATTCTCATAACTATCGCACCAGTATCAATATCATCATAACTTCTATATATAGGATGAGTAGAACCAATCAATGCCAAAGCTCTTGTAGTTGGTATTCCCAAAGCATGCATATGTTCACTCATAATATATTCTCTAATAGATGAACGTAAAACAGCCCTACCATCACCTTGCCTTGAAAATCGCGTAAGTCCTGAACCCTTTGTTTGAAGATGCCAACCATTAATACTGCCTAAATTTATTGCTCGTCCATCTCCTAATTGAGGTACAAAATATCCAAATTGATGCCCTGCATATGCCATTGAATATGGAACTGAACCTTTTAAAACATTTTCACCATTCATAAATGCTACAAAAGATTCACTTTCACAACTGCTATAATCTAAACCTATCAAATCGCAAGCACTTTTACTGTAAGAGATTAGATGAGGATTGTTTAATGGAGTCGATTCAAGTTTTTGATAAAATTTTTTATCAAATTGAAAATAATCAACACTTAACTCTAATTCATTTAATTTCATTTATTACTTCTATACTTTATTTCATAGTAGATTATCAAAATAAGATAAAATTTGTCTTATATTAGAAAAATTAATAACTAAAATTAAGGTGATTTAACTCTTATAAAAAATAGGTTATAATTCCCAAAAAAATAGGATATGCATGAATAAAATAAAAATAGAGACAGCACTTAGTCATATAACAAAATTTGCTCCTTTTGAAGATAAAGCAGGAGCTTCTCACTTTCCAATATATAACACTGGAACTTTTGATTTAAAAAAACAAAATGGAGACAAAATATATGATTATACAAGAAGTGACAACCCAACAAGGGAAACTTTAGAAAACCTATTTACTGAAGTTGAAGGTGGGGCTGGTTGTGTTTGTACCCATACAGGTATTGCTTCTGTTGCTCTATTATTTGAAACAGTACTAAAAGCAAATTCACATATTTTAGTTGAAGCAGATTGTTATGGAGGAACATTTAGATTATTAAAAGTATTTAAAGACAAATACAATATAACTGTTCACTTTGCAAACTTTTTAGAGTTTGATAATGTTGAAAAAATACTACAAGAAAATCCTATAGAATTAGTATTATGTGAATCTCCTACAAATCCAGGCTTAAAGATTATTGATTTAGAAAAAATAGCTACTTTATCTCATAAATATAATTCACTATTTGCAGTTGATAATTCATTAGCTACTTTTATTAGTCAATTGCCTCTTAAGTTGGGTGCTGATTTTTCTTTATTTTCAACTACAAAATATATTTCTGGTCATGGAGCAGTGGTTGCAGGAGCAATAGTAGCTAAAACAGAAGAGTTAGCTGAACAGATTCATTATTATGCAAATGCTCATGGTAGAAGTCAAAACCCAATGGATGTATATCTAATATCTTTAGGAATTCCTACACTTAAAGTTAGAATGAAAGAACATCAAGAAAACTCTATAAAAATTGCTAACTATTTAGAAGAACAAAGTTATATAAAAAAAGTAACCCACCCTGCTTTAAAATCCCATCCTCAATATGAGTTAGCAAAAAAACAGATGAAATATATTCCAGGTGTATTTTGTGCAGATTTTGAATCCCTAGAATTAGCTGAAAAGTTTATTGAAAATACAAAAATATTTGGAGAGAAATGTTCTTTTGGTAGTCCTGATTCAAGAGTAGAAATACCTGCAAAAATTTCACACGCATCTTTTTCCAAAGAGGAACTTAAGGCAATTGGTATAGCTGAAGGTACAGTTAGATTTTCTATTGGATTAGAAAATATTGATGACTTAATTGAAGATATTAAACAAGCTGTAAAATAGATGAAAAAAGCTTTTTTTAACCATATTGCTGTGGGGGAAACATTACCACCTAAAAATGTTCATGCAGTATCTGTATCTATGCCAACAATATCTGATGTAATAGGGTATGAAGAGTTTGATGAAGATACATTAAAGGTTATAAAAAGTGGTTATCCAAGATTTATATTACATCCATACTTAAAAAAACTTAGTTCTTTTATAAAAGAGAAATACAAAATATCAAATATATATGAAGTTGTTCTATTAAGTTCAAAAAAAGCAGTTGACTTAGTAAGTGACAAATACTATATTTATAATAAAATTGAGATAGATGAGCCTTTTGGAGTTATACTTGTACAAAATGGTACCACTCAACTTCAAAAAGTATTAAGTTATATTCAACATGTAGGATGTAATCTTTCTTCAAGGCTAGCAGAAGAATACCTTTTCAATGAGGGTTTAATTGATACCCTGCATAAAGAGGAGTTAGAAGATAAAGAAGTCTCTGAAAAGATTGTAAAAGAGACTTTAGCTAATGCATATAAACAACCTCTAGAAAACATAGAGTTAACTCCATCTGGCATGAATGCAATCTATTCAGTTGTAAGAGGTCTTAACTCTATACAAGCACATAATGGTAGAGATACTTTAATACAGTTTGGTTGGCTTTATTTAGATACAATGAATATTGTAAATCATCATTTCCAAAGGCAAAAAGTATTTCCTGATATTTCAAATCTTGATTTATTAGAAGAGTATTTAAAAGATTATGGACTTAGAGTTACAGCTATTATTACTGAAGTTCCAACAAACCCTTTATTAAAATGTGTTGATATAAAAAGATTAAAATCACTTTGTGATAAATATAATATACCATTAGTAATAGATTCAACTTTTGCGACACCATATAATCTAGACTTGACAGATTATGCAGATATATTTGTGGAATCTCTTACTAAATTTGCTTCTGGAAATGCTGATGTATTGATGGGTGCAATTATATTAAACAAAAAACATAGACTATCACATATGAATAAAGAGTTCTTTGGACATTGTGAAAAAGTGTTTATCAAAGATATTCAAAGAATGGCTTTTGAGATTAAAAATTATGAAAAAAGAGTAAAAATAATTTCTTCAAATACGAAAAAACTAGTAGATTATTTAAAAACATGTCCTTATATTAAAAATTTGTATTATTGTTTAGATGAAAAAAATAAAGTTAACTATTCTCAAACAATGATTGATGATAATTCATATGTAGGAATTGTATCTGTAACTTTTAATAAACCTTTAAAAGAAACATACGATAAACTAAATTTTGCAAAAGGCCCTAGTTTAGGTACTGAATTCACACTTCTTATGCCTTATACTTATTTGGCTCATTATGATTTAATCAAAACTAAAAAAGGTAAAAAATTTTTAGAAAATATTGAACTTCCTATTGATTTAATAAGAATTTCAGTGGGTACTGAGCCTATTGAAAAAATCATCGAAGAGTTTGAAAATATAAAATAAATAATATTTAGATTTTAAGAAATAATATTATATAATATTTAATAACTTTATTAAAGGTATAATATGTTAAATAATTTATCTATTAGCTTAAAATTGAAAATAAATAGTTTATTAATTGTAATTGGTCTTTTGATTTCAGGATTTGTTATATACAATGCTTTAAATTCTTTATCTAAAGAATATAAATATTCTATAGATATTGCCAAACAAAATGACACGATAAATGCAATTTTTATAAATGGTCTTTTATATAACTCTTCATCTGGAGTAGTTTTCCAAAATCCCAATTCCCAAAAAGCTAAAAAAACTATGACTACTGCAATATCAAAAGTTGAAAATGCTGCAAATAACTTTAAAGAACTAAATATAAATCTATATAAAAAATTTGATACAAAAGTTATAAATTTTCTTAACATAGCTAAACCTCTTTATAAAAAGGTTAGTGAAGGGAAAGTATTAGAAAAAGAGGATATGAAAATCTCTTTAAAAGCTTGGAGAGATTTAAAGTTTACTATTGCAGATATAATTAAAATATTAAAAAAAGATTCACAAAAAGCACAAGATAATTATAATAAATCAATAGAAGAGTATCTGACAACTATAGTGATTTTATTGCTTGTAATTTTACTAATCATTTTTATTTTTAACATTTTATTATCTAGAAGTATTATCGTACCATTAGAAATACTTGAAGATGCTATGGATAATTTATCTAAAGATGGTTCTACTCAAATAAAAATTGATATAAAATCAAAAGATGAAACGGCACAAATAGCTAAAAGCTTCAATAAATATATTGATAAAATAGAAGAAAATAAGAGAGAAGATGAACTAGTTATCAATGATGTACAAAATGTTGTAAATGAGATAAAAAAAGGTAACCTCACACATAGAGTAACAACTACTACGACAAATAATACAATTATGAAATTAGTAGATACTTTAAATGATATGCTAAACACACTTCATAATATAATTGAACATACATTAGATACCTTAATAAAATATCAAAATGATGATTTTAAAGCTAAAACTTCAATGTCTTTAGAAGGTGATATTGATAAACTTTTAAAAGGGATTAATAGTTTAGGGGAAAGTATTTCTCATATGTTAGTAGAAAACAAAAATAGAGGTTTATCTCTTAACAAAAGTTCAAATGAACTACTAATAAATGTAGATGAATTAAGTAAATCATCAAACGAAGCAGCAGCTTCTTTAGAAGAAACAGCAGCAGCATTAGAAGAGATAACTTCAAATATCTCACATAATACTGAAAATGTTGTAAAAATGGCTCAAAATGCCAATGAACTAAAAAAATCTTCTGCTGAAGGTGAAAAACTTGCAACTCAAACTACTACTGCTATGGATAGTATAAATGAACAAGTAAGTGCTATTAATGATGCAATTTCTATTATTGATCAAATAGCTTTCCAAACCAACATTCTTTCACTTAATGCTGCTGTTGAAGCTGCTACTGCAGGTGAAGCTGGTAAAGGATTTGCTGTTGTTGCACAAGAGGTTAGAAATTTAGCAAGTAGATCTGCTGAAGCTGCTAAAGAGATTAAAGATTTAGTTGAAAATGCTACAGTTAAAGCTAATGATGGTAAAAATAGTGCCGACATTATGATTAAAGGCTATGAAGGTCTTAATAAAAATATCAATACTACTTTAGAGCTTATCTCTGATGTTGAAATTGCTAGTAAAGAGCAACAATCAGGTATCGTTCAAATCAATGATGCTATTAATCTTCTTGACCAACAAACTCAACAAAATGCTGCTGTTGCTAATGAAACTAAAGATATTGCTGACAAAACTCAGGATATTGCAAATGAAATTGTCAAAGAAGCTGATGAAAAAGAGTTTATTGGTAAAGACAATATCACTGTTTCTTCTAATAATACTAGAAAATCTTCAAACTCTAGTAGTATTTCTAAAATAAATACTTCTCAAGATAGTACTTCTAAACCTTCTATTAAAAATGAACCTAAAAAAGTTCATGAATCTAAGTCTGATTTTAAAAATAAAACTATAACTGCAAACAATAATGACGATGATGAGTGGGAAAGTTTTTAGGCTTTCTCACTTAAATAATTGAAGCATTTAAAAATAATAACATTCCTAAAACAAACATAATAACAGGTGATGCAATCTCTAAAAAATTTGTTATACTGTGGGATTTCGATGAAACTTTTTGTAAACTTACACCTAAAAATGAAGAGATAAATATTACAATTCCCATACCAAGACTTATAAATATTGAAGCTAAAAGTACAGCAAAATATGTTTTTAATATAAATGCATAGATAAATAATATTACTGTACCTGGACAAGGAATTAATCCAGCAGTTAATACAAAATATAAATCTTTTTTCATAAAATTTGGTTTTAGTTTTGTAGTATTTTTTGGTACTTGTGTACTCCAAGTTGAAGATGTGTTCGAAGAGCAACAAGAACTGCAAGAACAAGATTTGTTATTAAATTTATTATATAAAATATACATAGCTAATATCATAATAAGTATAGCAGAGACTCTAGTTAAAATCTCTACAGAATCATTTACAAAATTATTTAAAATAGATTCTAAAATAAAAACAGAAACTACAACTAAAATTAATGCACCAATTATATGAATAAAAGCACTTGCTTGTGAAATAAAAAATGCTTTTGTATATGAACTTTTATTTGAAACGAAATATGAAAAAGCAAGAGATTTTCCATGTCCTGGACCTAAAGCATGAATTATTCCATATAAAAATGAGATTAGAAGTAATGTAAATAAAGCAAAATCGTCACCTTTATCTATTTTAATCAAATACTCTTTTAGTTTTTTTGTGTATTTAGAAAGTAAAGTTTCTTCTTTTTTTTCTTTTTCTAATGTTTTGCCTGTCTCTTCTATAGCTGGTGTAACAGTATTTTCCTCTTCATCAACAACTTTTACAGGAGCAGAAGATGAGATATAAAAAGCAACACTTTGTTTATTTACTTCTTTATCAATTTCAATAGGCGAATCAATTTTTAAACTATTTTTTGCCATTAATAAAATAAAATAGTTTTCGTCATCATTTACATTTATAAATAAAATGTTATCTTTAATTACATCATAATTTAACTCAATTGTATATTCAAAATGTAAAAGTGAATTTTTTATAAAAGTTTTATACTCTTTTACTTCAACTGGCCTTGATTTATCTTTATTTATAACTTTATCATAAGAGATATGTGTCAAATAATTTTTAGGAATAATATAGTCTAATAAAGATTGCTCAACAGGTATCAATTCATCTTTATCTAAATAATTGTTCTGATTGACATCATAAACAGTCTCTAATTGTTGAGTAAACTCTTTGGTTAAAACCCAAAGTATTTTAGCCTCTTTTATTTTTGTTTGTGTTGTTTTTAAAGTTACGGCAACTCTTGTTTCGGGGGAATATATTGTACAAAGTGCACACCCGTAAAGAGTGTGCGTAAATATTAAGATAATAAATAGATATTTATTTATACGATTTTGCAATTTCTTCAGCTACTTTTATTAAATTTTCATCCCATTTTTCAGCTAAGGGATTGATTGTAGCAACATTACCATTAATACTCTTAGATATAGTTTTAGCACCTTTTTGAGAAAATTGAGGAGCTACAAAAACTATTTTTATATCATGAATTTTTGCTTCTTTTACCAATTCTACAAGTTGTGCAGGCTTAGGCTCTTTTCCTTCAATTTCAATTGAGATTTGTTCTAAATCATATCTTTTTGAAAAATATCCCCAAGATGGGTGAAAAACCATAAATGCTTTATCTTTATAATCTTCCAAAATTGATTCAATTTTTTTATCTAATGTATCTAATTCAACTAAGAACTTGTCTAAGTTATTTTTGTAAAATTCTTTATTTTCTGAATCAACTTTTACTAAGGCATTATAAATGTTTTTTGCTTGAATTTTAACTAAGTTTGGTTCAAGCCAGATATGTGGATCTAAACCAGAATGTTCATGTCCATGTTCATCTGCATGCTCTTCATGTTCATGGTTTTCATCTGCATGTTCTTCGTGATCATGGTTTTCATCAGCATGTTCTTCATGTTCATGGTTTTCATCAGCATGCTCTTCATGGTCGTGATGCTCATCTGCATGATCTTCATCTTCATGATGCTCATGTGCAGCAATTGGAAGTTTTTTAATACCTTCTGAAGTATCTACCATAAGCATATTTTTATTTGCACTTTCAAATTTTTCTAACCATACTTTTTCAAATGGTACTCCAATAGAAAAATATGCAATAGACTTAGATAAAAGTTTCATTTGTGATGTTTTTGGTTCATAAGTTGCTGGACTTGCACCTGGTTTAACCATCACATTTACATCTACTTTACCCTTTGCAATTTTATCTACAAAGTATTTTTGAGGAAGTATAGATACTGTTACTTCTTTTGCAAGAACTAAACTACTTAAACTTAACAACATAAATAATATTAATTTCATTTCTATCCTTTTTGCAATCAAGTTGCATTTTTGGAATTTTAATCTATAAAAACTTTAATGCAACTGAATTGCGAATAAACAAAAAATGAATAAAACTTTTTTTTAAAAATATAAAGATATAATATTTTATGAACTTAGAAAACATATCAAAAACAATAAAACTTACCTCAGCTAGAAAAGCAATACTGGAGATTTTAATCTCTTCAAAAAAACCTTTATGTTATGAAGATATTAAAAACAATCTTAGTATGGATAAAGCAACTTTTTATAGAAATATAATAAAGTTTGAAGAAGAATCTATAATTAGTTCCTTTGAATCAAATGACAAAAAAAGATATTATGAAATAGCAAAAACAAAACATTCCCATTTTATTTGTAATGAATGTTCAAAAATAGAATGTATACATGAAAAAATTGATATTGATTTAAAAGGATATGAAATCGATAATATTATTATAAAAGGAATTTGCCCTAAATGTTTAAACAAGCAGGAGAATCAAAAGTGATTCAAAAGTTAATAACTTTAGAAAAATTTATAAATAAAGAAGCCCTAAGTGGTATCATACTTTTTATTGCAACTGTTGCTGCTGTAATTGTTGCAAACTCAAGTTTGGGTCAAGAGTATTATGACCTTTGGCATCTTCCACTAGGAATAAATCTTGGTGGTCATGAAATCTCTATGAGTTTAACTTATTGGATTGATGATGGGCTTATGGCTTTATTTTTCTTAATGGTTGGACTTGAGATAAAAAGGGAGATGTTAATAGGTGAACTCTCTTCTGTTTCAAAAGCAGCATTTCCCATTGTTGCAGCTATAGGTGGGATGTTAATTCCTGCTTTAATTTATGTAGGATTTAATACAGATAATCCTTATGGATTTGGAATACCTATGGCAACAGATATTGCTTTTGCACTTGGTATTTTGATGCTAATGGGTACAAAAGTTAATCCAGCATTAAAGCTATTTCTAGTAGCTCTTGCTGTTGTGGATGATTTAGGTGCTGTACTTGTAGTAGCTACTGTTTATACAAATGAGATTCATGCAGAATATTTTCTACATGCAGGAATTATTTATGCTTTAATTTGGGGATTAAATATTAAAGGTGTTAAAAAATTAACTCCCTATTTAATATTAGGTATTGGATTATGGATATATATCCATGCAATTGGTATCCATGCAACTATTGCAGGTGTTCTTTTAGCTTTTGCTATTCCTATTAATTCTAAAATTGATGAAAAAAAATTTATCTCAGAATCAAGAAAAGATTTAGATGATTTTGAAGCACATATTGATGATATTCCAATTATCAACCACCATCAAATAGATTCATTGGAAAATATTGGATATAACTATGATAAAGTACAAAACCCTTTAATAAGATTAGAACATAATCTTCATGGACTATCTGCATTTTTTATTATGCCACTTTTTGCTTTTTCAAATGCAGGGGTACTTATAGACTTTTCAGGAATAAATGAAAACCTTATGATTGTTTTAGGTGTAGTTTTAGGACTTGTTATAGGAAAACCTGTTGGTATTTTAGGACTAACTTATCTTGCCTCAAAATTTGGTATTGTAAAAAAACCCGATGAATTATCATGGAGTGAAATCTTAGCTGTAGGTTTTATTGCTGGAATTGGTTTTACAATGTCAATTTTCATCACCCACTTAGCCTTTGTTGATGAAAGTATTATTGCTGCTGTTAAATTAGCAGTATTTGCAGCTTCATTTATAGCAGCACTAATTGGTGTTGTTCTTCTACTTAGAGTTAAAAAAGCATAAAAATAGAGCAATTTTGTTCTATTTTTATATTTTTATTTTAGATATAATATCTTATGAATAAACTTCAAACCTTTGATAAAACAATCTTTGAGCATGTAAAAAATACAAATGATCAATTTACAAAACACTTTCATGATACATATACTATAGGGATAACCCATGATGGAAAATTTAAATCCTTACATGGGAAAAAAACATTTTATTTATATAAAAATTCAACAAAAGTAATTAATCCAGGAGAGGTTCATGGTGGAGATTCAAATTCATGGAAATACACAAATTTCTATCCAAGTATAGAACTAATAAGTCAAATATATGAACAAATTTTCTATGAAAAGAAAAGCCCTATTTTTACTAAACATACTATTGATGATGTTGTTTTATGTAATCTATTAAGACAATTTTTTATCAATACCTATTCAAATAGTAATAAAATGGAAACAGAAACAAGTCTTATAACTGCACTTTCATATCTAATAAAAAACTATACCCATAAAACAAAAGTTTATGAACCAGTATTTAATAAGAAACCTATTATAAAAAACTCAGTTGAATTTATACAAGATTCTTTAGAGTCAAATATTACACTTGATGATTTAGCACAAATCTCTAATCTTAGTAAATACCATTTTTTAAGAACTTTTAAAAATACAACTGGCTTAACACCCCATCAATATATACTTATAAAAAGAGTTGAAAAAGGTAAAGAGCTTATTTCAAAAGGGATTAATCTAAATGAGATAGCATACCATACTGGTTTTAGTGACCAATCCCATTTTAATAGAAGTTTTAAAAGAGTTTATGGATATTCACCTAGTACTTTAAATAAAAATATTTTCAAAACCAAACAATAGCAATTTTGTTCTATACAAAAAACTACTTCTTTGTTATATTTAAAATAAAAAGAGTTTTTATGACAGAATCAAATAAAAATATATTTTATTTCTTATTATTCCTTGCTATGATAGGCTGGGGAGCATCTTGGGTAAATGTAAAGGTTTTAAGTTCATATATAAACGAATTTGAAACAATGTTTTTAAGATTTTTTATAACTGCAATTACAATGATACCTATCATTTTGCTACTGAGAAAATCTTTTAGAATTGATTTAAAAAGTTTACTTTTAGTAATAGTTACAGCTATTGTTTTTATCTCCTATATGAAATATTTCTTTTTGGGAACTAAATATGGAACAGCAAGTTTAGGTGGAGCCTTTGTAACTACATTAATACCTATTAATACATTTTTGATTTTAGCAATATTTGGAAGTAAAAAAATAGAAAGGAAAGATGCATTTGCATTATTTATTGGTGCAATTGGAGTTATGACTATGTTAAATGTATGGAGTTTTAATATAGATGAAATATTTACTATTCATAATATGTATTTTATTTTAGCTTCAATCTTTTGGCCTATAGTAACTATACTTAGTTCGAAATCAACAAAAATATCTCCTATTGTATTTACCTTTTATTTATACCTTGTAACTTCATTGTTAAATATAATATTTTTTGTAGATATAAGTGAAATTGATTACACAAAATTTGACAAATATTTTTATATAAATATATTTGTATTAACAATAATAGCTTCTACATTTGCTAATACAATATATTTTCTGGGAATAGAAAAACTTGGAGCAAGAGAAGTTAGTAGTTTTATCTTCTTTGTTCCTTTTGCAGCCATAATTTTAAGTTCAATATTTTTAAAAGAAGAGATTACAATCTCAATTATAATTGGTACAGCATTAACAATTTTTGCAGTAAAAATTTTAAATAATATAAAAATACTAAAAAAAAGAAAATAGCTTAGCTATTCTCTTTTTTCACTTTAAATATTGTTGCATAAAATGTTGGGATGAAAATCAAAGTAAACATTGTTGAAATCATTAATCCAAAAATAATAGAGATAGCCATAGGCTCCCACATAACTCCTCCACTATACCATAAAGGAACAAGGCCTAAAACAGTTGTCATTGTAGTAAGCATAATTGGTCTATACCTATTTAAACTAGCTTCAATAATAGCATCATAATGACTAAAGTTGTTTTCTTCTTGTTCTATTTTAATCTTTTCTAATAAAACTATCGCATTATTAATAACAATCCCACTTAAAGAGATTATTCCAAGTAGAGTCATAAAACCAAAATAAGAGTTCATAACAAAAAGACCAATACTAACTCCAATAATACCTAAAGGTATTGTTGTCAAGATGATTATTGGTTTTTTTACAGAATTAAATTGCATAACCATCAATAAAAGTATAGCCATAAATGCTATTGGAAGATTAACAACAATTGACTTATTAGCTTTTCCAGAAGCTTCATATTCTCCACCATAAGTATAATAATAACCCAACTCAAAAGACTTTGAAAACTCATCCATAAAAGGCTGAATCTGTTCATTAATAGCAAGTGCATTATATCCTGCTTGAACCTCGGCTCCAACAATCACTGTTTTTAATCTATCTCTTCTTAATATAACTGATTCTTCATATACCACTTTTATATCTGCAACTTGTGATAAAGGTACATTTCTACCTGTAGATTGAGAATAAACATTTAATGTTCTTAATCTTTGCAAATCATCTCTACTATTATGCTTAGACCTTAACATTATAGGAATAAGAGTATCATCTTTTCTATATGTTGCTACTTGATATCCACTTTGACTTGTCTGTAAAGATAAGGCAATATCCATATTAGAGATTCCCTCTTTTAAAGCCTTGTCTTCATCTATTTGAACGACAAGTTTTTTATTTCTCAAGCCCCAATCATCTACAATATTTTTTACCCCATCAATTTTGGCTAATTCTTGTTTTATTTTTGAGCTCATTTCAAAAAGTTTATCAATATCTTTTCCACTAACTCTAATCTCTATAGGTTTTTTAACGGGTGGACCCATGGATAAAGCTTTTGTAATAACTTGCATATCAGGAAAACTATTTTTGGCAAAATTTTCAATTGAAGTTCTAATCTCATGCATATCTTTAAACTCTTTTATATTTACTAAAATAGTACTATACTCCACACTAGAAAGTTTCTGGTCATAAGAAAGCCAAAATCTTGGTGCACTTTCACCTATAAAAGTTACAAAATTCTCAACTTTGTTTTGATTTTTTTCACCCATATATTTTTGTTTTATAAATTTTTCAATTACACTTACATCTTTTGTTGTTGTTTCAATTGCTGTTCCTACAGGTAAAGTTATCTCAACTGTAAAAGTATTTTCACTTGAAGGTGGGAAGAATTTTTTTGGTATAAAATCTAATAATTTAATTGCACCTAGAAATATAAGAAAAGTTAAAAGCAAGACAGTTTTTTTATATTTTAAAGCTATAATTATTGAATTTTTATAAATTTCAAAAAATTTAGTTTTTCTATCCTCTTTTGGTTCTTTTTTCATAAAATATTTACTTAAAACTGGTGTTAATGTTAATGCTAAAACCCAAGATGATAATAATGTAATGGTTACAACTTTAAATATGGAATTTGTATATTCTCCGGTTGTCGACTTTGCTAAAAATATTGGTAAAAATGCAGCAGATGTTGTCAATGCAGATGTCAATAATGGAATCTTTAACTCTTTTGCACTTTGAAGTGAAGCCTCCACAACATCTTTTCCATTTTGCCTTAATACCATAATTGATTCACTCATTACAATAGCACTATCAACTAAAAGTCCCAATGAGATAATTAAAGCAGCCAATGAGACTTGGTCAAGCCAAATATTAAACATTGACATAATAATAAAAGACATTAAGATTGACATAGGGATTAAAAATGCAACAATTAAACCTGTTCTCATACCTAAGGTAAATAGCATAATAATTATTACTAAAACTATCGCTTGCAAAAGATTTGATACAAAATTATCTATTATCCGTCCAACAATTTTTGGTTCATTAAACAATCTATCAAGTTTTACACCAAGCGGTAGTTTACTTTGAATCTCATGCATTTTTTGTGTTATTTGCTCACCCATTCTTATGATATCGCCATCATCTTTCATAGAAATAGCTATAAGAACAGTTGGTTCTGAATCTTTTTTTACAATCATATCACTTGGTGTTTTATAAGACTTTATCACATCTGCAATATCTCTTAAAAAAAGTTTTTCACCATTTTTTAAAGGAATAATTGTATTTTTTATTTGTTCAATATTTTCATAATTACCAGTTGGTTCTATTGATAATCTGTTTTTATTTAACTTTATATGTCCACCTGAGATAACTATATTTTTATTTTCTAAAATTGATTTTAAATAACTAGCACTAAGGTTTAATTTTGCAAGTTTTGAATTATCAAACTCTACATAAACAACCTCTTCTTGAACACCTATTAAATTTATTTTTGCTACATCATCAAGTCTTAGAAAAATATCCCTAGTATCATTTGCTATATCTTCTAACTCATCATAATCTAATCCATCACTTGTTACAGAGATTATTGTTCCATAAACATCTCCAAACTCATCATTAACAATTGGTGTAGAAGTACCACGAGGTAAAGATCGTGCACCTGTTTCAACTTTTCTTCTCAAATCATCCCAAATAGGTCTCATTTTTTTGTATTTTTCTAAGATATTAACAAAAATAATTGAGACACCATTTTTGGAAGTAGAACTAATAAAATCTATTTCAGCCATTTGCTGTATCTCTTTTTCTAACTTATCAGTTACTAACTGCTCTACTCTTTTTGCACTTGCTCCAGGGAAATATGTAACTACTGTCGCTGTTCTTATAATAAAACCTGGGTCTTTTGCCCTAGGTAAATCAAGAAAAGATATAAGCCCATAAATAAATATACATAGTGTAAAAACTATAGTAACCTTATCATTTTTCAAAGCAAATTTAGTGATATTCATCTTATTTACCTAAATCTTTTTTATTACCTATCTTAACATGCATATTTTCAAAAACCTCACTCATTCCAGCTTTTAAAACCAAGTCATCAATACTTAAGCCTTCAGTAACTTCATAACCAAATTCAGTAAGTTTCCCAACTTTTATATCAACTCTTTTTATAATACTTTTATTATTTTCTTTTTTTATCACATAAACAAAAAAACCTTTTTTGTCATTTAGAACTGAGTTTGAGGGGATTAAAAGTTTATCTTTATCAAGATTTTTAAAACTAAAATATACACTAGCTGACATACCTGCTTTTATTTTTTCTGAACTATTTAAGATTTTGATAATCACTAAATAATTCTTTTCATTAGTAGATGTACTTTTTGAAACCTCTTTTATCTTTCCATTAAACTCTTCATTTGTCAAAGAATCAAATTTTAATACAACTTTTTCATCTTTTAGAACTCTATTAATTAAAGTTTCCGGTACTTTTAAATGAACCTCATCGACTACTTTATTCCCTAATAATATTATAGGTGTACCAGCATTTATATTCTCATTTTCATTTACATACTTTGTAGTTATATAACCATTAATTGGTGCTTTCAAATCAGTATAAGAGAGTTGAAGCCTTGCATATTCTAATTGCTTCGAAATATTTTCTACTTTTGCAAGAGCTGAATCATAAGCTGCTTTAGCATTATCAATATCACTTGCACTTGCATTTTGATTTATATATAGTTTTTTTGTTCTTTCGTAACTACTTTTTGCAAGTTTCAAACTAGCTTTTGCTTCTTTTAATGAAAACATTGCTTGGGAAACCTTTATCTTGTAAGGTTCTTTATCTAAAGATGTAAATACCTCACCTCTTTTTAATTCATCACCAACTTCAATATCAAAATCTTTTAGATTTCCTTGGACTTTAAAACTCAATTTTATCTGCTCTTTTGCAGTTGCTACTGCATTAAAAACTCTATACTCATTTTTATCTGTTGCTATAGGTTTTGTGACAAATACACTTTTTACATTTTCTATATTTTGTGAATCATCATCTTTTTTTGAACAAGCACTAAAAGTTAATGCAAGACAAGCTACTGTAAGTAAAATTTTATTTTTCATCTATAGCCTTTAATATTTTTTTCTCTAAATTATTTTTTTTGTTTTTATCTACTAATACATCAATATTTCCTGTGAAATAATATATTGATGATAGATTACTCAAATATTCAATTTCTGAAATATTTTTGTTTAATCTTGATATTGTATATGTGTTTTGTGCATCTAAGAGTGTAATAATATTTACTTCACCTTTTTTATATTTATCTAATACAGATTGATAGTTCTTTTTTGTGAATTTCATAGATTTTTTTGCATAAAATAGTTTTTTGAAAGAACTATCTAAAGCATCAATATTTTGTTTAATATTTTTATTTATCAGGTTTTTTGTTTCTTCATATTTTAATTTTAAATTTATCAATTCTAACTCATTTTTTTGTATATCAACACTTTTTTTTCCACCTTCGTAAATAGGTATAGTTAGATTTAAAACTGCTTGATACTCTTCATCATCCCAAGGTCTTTGGAAATTTTCTGCTTGACCATACCTATCTACTATTTTTCTTGCTTGGGCTTCAAATGCTATTTTTGGAGAGTATCTTGAAGCTTCATTTATTGATTTTTCCTCTTTTTTTGCCTCTATTAGTCTCTTTATATATTTTAAATTTGGGTGAGTGAGTACAATCTCTTCTGATAACAAATTTTGTACTTTTGAATTATCTAATACTTTTATTGCATCATTATTAAAAATTCTAAAAACTTCAGAGTCTAAATCATATTTTTTAAGAATATAATCCTTATTTATTAAAATTGTATTTGCCAATTCTGTTTTTAATAATTTTAAGCTATTTTGAGCTGTTGTCAACTTCATACTAACATCAGCAAGTTCACTTTCCCATCTAAAAACATCACTTTTGTCAGCAACTCCAATATCAAATTGCTCTTTTGCAAACTCTAAATTCTCTTTTATAAATTGTTGATTTGTATTGATAATATCTATACTATTTTTTGCTCTTGTAATATCTAAGTAGGTTAGGACTATTCTATAAAGTATTTCATCATTTGAAGCTTTTATTTGATTTTCTACTGATTTATCTAATAGTTTTTTTATCTCAATATTTTTTATTACACTATTTGAATATATTAACTGTGTAAGTTTCACTCCCATATCAACTGTACCCTCAGAATATTGTCCACTACTATACTCTGCTCTATCAGAATCTATTTGAATAACATTTGAAAAAAATTCAACCTGAGGTTTATAGTTTGATTTTGCAGATTCAATATCAAGTGAACTTAATAAAGTATTATTGTAATTTTGTTTTATAGAAAAGTTGTTTTTTATAAGATTAGAGTAAACATCATCTAAATTTAGTAGTTTAACATCCTTTTTTGTTAAAACTAATTTTTTATTTTTTTTATTTTCTATATGTATTGATGAACTTTTTTTCTCTTTTAAAAACTCAAAAATACTTAATGCCGTTGCTCTTACTATTTTTTGTTTGTCTAATTTTGAAAAAAAATCATTATAACTTACTATATAACTATTTTTTATTTTTTTATTTTTATTTTCACTTTTAATTAAATATATACGATTCTCTTTATCTATACAATTTGTTGTTTTACATTTAATTATTTGATAATTTATTTCATCTTCTAGATTAAAAAGTGTTTTTGTTTCCTCTTTAATATCTTTTATAAACCCACTTGAGTTATCATCTAAGACAAGCCTTATTTTGTATTCTTTTGCATTTAATATGTTTAATAAAAGACTTGATAAAAAAGTAACAATTAATATTTTTTTAATCATTATTTACTCCCTAATACAATTTCAATCTCTTTAATTTGTTCATCATCTAAACTTTTTTGTGTCAAATAAGGTTTTATAAAATAGTATAAATTTGCTGTACCTTTTTTCCCATTGTCACTTTTGTCTTTATCTAACAAATCCCAAAAAGAATAACTATTTGTAGCTATAATCCAAGAGTTTGATACAAAAAACAGTATCTTATCTTCACTCATGTTTTTGATATAACCAAATTTGATTTGGTGTTGAACAAGTTTTGAAATTAGCTCAATCTCTTTTTTCAACTCAATTTGCATAACCTCTTTAAACTTCGGGAAAGTTATCATTAGTAAATTTAACTCTTGGTGCAAAAATCTATATTTTGTATCTGCTTCTAAACAATTAATCAAAAAATCTTTTAACAAAAATATCTCATCTTTTTGGAAATTTTGTTTTTCTATTTGAGAGAAAATATTTTCTATATATTGTAAAAATATCTCTATAAGTATCACTTCTTTATTTTTAAAATAATAATAAAGATTTCCAACACTAATATTTAATGCACTTGCAATATGCCTTGTAGAAGTATTTATACAACCTTTTTCATTAAAAAGATTAAGTGACGTTTCAAGTATTTTTTCTTTTGTTGTCTTCAAAAAATAACCTTTTTAGAACATTTGTTCTAATTTTAGAACATCTGTTCTAAATTAAGACTTAAATAAAAAATTGACCTAGGTTAATTTCTTTTCTCAATTATATTGCTATTATTATGAATAAACATTCATATAAAGGCATATTATGTTAAAAAAAACAATTCTTAGCTGTTTAACAACTTTATTTTTTACAAATTATTTGTTCGCACTAAATGAACCACATACTGTAAAAGTTTTAGAAACCAAAAATGCTGGCGTTTATACTTATATAAAAGTAAAAGAAAAGAAGGATAATTATTGGGTAGCAATAACAAAATCAAATATAAAAATTGGTCAAACTATCACTATACATGAACAAGTTTGGATGAAAAATTTTAAAAGTAAAGCATTAAACAAAACATTTGATAAGATTTTATTTGCTCAAATACCTAAAAAAGCTATATCTGGTTCAAATGATATTCACAACATACATGGTAAGATGATAAGGAAAAAACAAGATAATCAATTAAAACCAAATCCAACATTTAATGATGATCTTATAATATCAAATAGTAAACCGATAAAAACTACTATCTCTAATCTTTATACACAAAAAGAGAAATATAAAAATAAAAATGTTGAAATCCAAGGAAATGTACTTCAAGTTTCAAATAAAGTTATGGGTAACACCTGGGTAAAAATATATAATGGTAAAGATGCTGTAATATTCAGATCTCCTAATGAAGATGAAAAAGTGACTATTGGTGATAAAGTAAAAGTGATAGGAACAATAAACACTAATGTAGATTATGGATACGGCTTTAAGTATGAAATAATAGGCGTAAATGGTAAATTTGAAATATTAAATTAGAAAAGTGTAGATTTAAAATCTACACTCTTTTATCTTACATATGAAGCATTATTAAAATCGACAGTTGTACCATTTACATATTCAGGACAATCGGTACCTAACCAAAAAATAACTTCAGCTGCTTCATCAGGCTCAGCAAATCTACCACTTGGAACTGCTTTTTTAAATTCAGCTTTTCTCTCTTCGGAATTATCTTTTTGCATATCAGTTTCAACAGGACTTGGAGCAATACAGTTTACTACAATTCCATGGCTTCCTAATAGTTTTGCAAATATTTTAGTAGCATTTATAAGCCCTGCTTTTGCTATTCCATACCAAATATCTGGGTGACCAATTTGACCTGCAATTGAAGCAGTGTTTACAATCTTTCCATAACCTCTTTTTTTCATCCCTTCACTAAATAGTGTCATAAGTTCAACTGGTGCATAAAGGTCTACATTCATAATATGCTCTTTGGCCTCTAATGGATAGTTATCATATGTATATTTTGGTTGCATATAACCTGCATTGTTAACTAAAACATCAATCTCTCCAACCTCTTTTGCTAAATCTTTAAGACCATCCATATTTGATAAATCATATTCTATTGTTCTTACTTTTGGATTATCTTTTAATGGAAAATTTGAAAAATCTCTAGCAACAGCTATAACTTCAAAATCAACTTCTAAAAATTTTTTCACTACTTCTAAACCTATCCCTTTATTTCCGCCTGTTACTAATACTCTATTTAACATCATATTTCCTTTTCATATTTTATATTATAGATTTTAATAAAATTATATAAAAATTTTATGATTTTTCAAATATACTCTAAATAAAAAAGGATGAAAATGAAAGCTATACTTATAATAATCTCATTAATATTTTATTCTTATGCCGTTGATCCAATTATGTTACCACTTAAAGGAGTAAAAGTTACTCATCAATTTGATAATGGAGTAAAAAAAGAGTATTTAATCCAAAGAGAAGTTGATTCTAAATGTATGGATATAGCTATAAATGTAGAAAACTTTCAATCTGGGAATTTGGCTTCAAAAAATATTGACAATATATGTAAAAAAACTTTTATAGTAACAAAAGGTGTAATTCAACCTTTAATTATAATAGAGGGAATAAAAACTGTTGCAGAAATCGAAGTATTAGATTTCATTGAAAATAAATCATCTAAAAATGCAAATAAATATATTTTAATTGATAGCAGAACCAACGATTGGTATCAAGCTGGCACCATTCCAAGTGCAGTTAATATTCCTTATGATGAATTAACATATGATGAAGACTTTGAACTTGAATATGAAAGAGCCTATGAATTGTTAGGTGTGAAAACTTTAGCTAAAAATAAATATGATTTTTCAGATGCCAAAACTGCTATCTTTTTTTGTAATGGAGCTTGGTGTGCCCAATCCCCAAGGGCAATTAAACAATTAGTAAAAATAGGTTACCCAAAAGAAAAAATTATGTGGTATAGAGGTGGAATTGCTTCTTGGGCAGGATTATCTTTGACACTAACGAAAAAACAAGAGGCTAAAAAGTAGCCTCTTAGTTTTGACCAAACATCTCTTTAAAAGCTTTTGCTATCTCTTGGTCTGTAGCAACCTTATCAACTTTTACAGTTTTCACTGATTTTTTTATTTTTGGTTTTGATTCATTTTTATTAAATAATTTATCAAGATTAATTTTATCTCCAAGTTTTTCTTGAATCTTTTTCTCTAATTTTTCTTTATATTTCTCTTTTATTTTTTTACCTGCAGCTGATTTTAAAAATGCTTTTGTATCAACAGAGACTTTAGGATTTGATAAGTTTCCTTTTACTGTTGTATCAAAACTATAATCCTTTATTTTAGATTGAATTAATGCAATTACAGTATTATTTTTTGTATTTATTGTACTACTTGGAACTACAATTGAAGTATTTTTACTCTTCATATCAACAACAGAATTTATGATATTATCATTAATATCACTTTTTAAATCAACTTTTTCATAAATCTCTCTTGTAATATCAAACTTTGCAAAAGTATTAATTATAGTTGAGTACTCATTTTTTATAAACTTTCCATTTAGTAAATTACCAGATATTTTACCAACTTTTGAAGCTAAATTATAATCCACATCAATATTTGACTTAGATTGAAAAATTTCAGGATAATAAAGCATATGAGTTAATTGTTTTACTTCAACATCTTTAATATTGGCTTTAAAGTCATCATTTAATAAATTAAACTTTATATCTCCACCAAATAATGAACTAACACCATCAATACTAAGATTTTGATTTTCTTGTTTAATATTTCCATCAACTTTTAATGAACCTCTCATTTTTTGTTGAGTTACATCATAAAGCTTTGATAAATCACTTGCTAATAAACTATAATCACTTATAAAACTTACATCTTTTACATCAAATACTGCTTTTTTCATATCTAACTTAGCCATACTTGTATCAACATTTACAAGTGAAATTGCTTTAGTATCTTCTAAATTTGTTGTAATATCAGCTTTGAAATTAAGTTTATCTTTTAATTTTTGATTAAATTGCTTATTTATTATAGTGTTATTTACTATACAATTTGATATTTTTGTAGTAATTGTACCAGCTAAATTTTCCATATTTGCATCATCTACTTTTGCAACAATATCAAGTATTCCCGCTGCATATTTTGGTTGATTTACTAAATTAAGTATCGATTCAATTTTAGCATTGCTAATAAGTACATTTGCAGATTTTGGTTTTGAGTTTTCAACTTTAATATCATAAATCGTTTCACTTCCGAAAATGTCACTATCACCTTTTAAAGTAATATTTTTATCTTCTATAACAACATTCCCTTTTGTAGAAAATGAACCATTAAACTTTTGATTTATCAAAGCTTCAAGTTTTGATAAATTTTTAACAAATAAATCGTAATCACTATTTACAACCATAGTATTTAGATTTACATTTGCATCTTTTATATTTAATTTTGCAATTGAACTATCAAAATCTAGTTTTGTATTTGCATTATTTGGGATAAGATTTGTTGTAGTTTTTGCTTCAAAAATAATTGGAAGTTTATCCTCTTTTAATTCTTTATTAATTGCTTTTGCATTAAGTACCCCATTAGTAATTGAAGTATTTACTAATCCATCTAATGTTGGAATATTTGCATTATTTATATTTGCATCAATATTTAATAAACCTTTTGCATATATTGGTTGGTTTACTAGATGTAGAAGTTCTTGCATTTTTGCATTTTTCATTTTAAATAAAATATTATCTGGTTTAAAATCTACAAGTTTAACTTTATAAGAAGTATTACTAGAAGCAACTAAACTATTACCTTCTATTGTTGTTAATTCTTGATTTCCAACAATTGTACCCTTTGTAGAAAAAGAGCCGTTTAGTTTTTGTTTAGTTATATTTTGAAGTTTAGATAAGTCTTTTACATTTATATCATATTTTAAATCTACACTTTTTGCAAAAATGTTTAATTTTCCCTCTATATTTATTACAGAGTTTTCATCAAGTGTTGCTTTGAATAAAATGTCACTCATAGTTAATTTAAAATCATTAACCTTCATATTAACATCTTGCTGTCCTTCATTTACTTTCGTCTCAATAATAGAAGCTACATAAGAGTTTCCAGGACTTGTAAATAGTAGTCCATAAATTGCACCAATAATTATAATTATAAATAATGTAAGACCAAAGAATAGTTTTTTCATTAGTTACCTTTTGTATTTTACTTTTGTATTTGAAGATGTTTTGATTATACATCAATAAAATTGAAGTCCTTATTATGCTATTAACTTAAGTAAACAATCTGTAACTTAAAAACAAAAGATAAGCACTGAAAATAGATAGCTATAGAGTTTAATAAAAAATATTAATATATTTACATAAAGTAACACTATATAAAAAAGTCAATACTTTTAAAAAAAAGAGGAGTTCTTTATAAAGATTTAATTAAAAAATTTATAAAATACCACCTATGCAAAGTGATAAGTAGGGATACGCAAGCCGAACGGACTTTGTTAAAAATAAATATTAAGGAATATAGAATGAAAAAAATCGTTCTTTTAATGCTAGCTTTCGCTGGTTTTGCTTTTGCTGCTGATGCAGAAGCTGGTGAATTATTAAAAGCTTACTCTGTAGTTGCTGCAGGTGTTGGTCTTGGTCTTGCTGCACTTGGTGGTGCTATTGGTATGGGTAATACTGCTGCTGCAACTATTGCTGGTACTGCTAGAAACCCAGGTTTAGGTGGAAAATTAATGACTACTATGTTCATTGCATTAGCGATGATCGAAGCACAAGTTATTTATGCATTAGTTATTGCGATGATCGCATTATATGCTAATCCATTTATGTAAGATCTGATTTAACTACAGATATTATAAAAACTTAAAAGGTCAAGAGTTTTGCTCTTGGCCTTTTTTTATTCCTAATTTTTAGACTTTAAACATTTTTTTAAAGCTAAAAAGATATAATCTCAATCTTTAAAGCGACCGTGGTGAAATTGGTAGACACGCTATCTTGAGGGGGTAGTGCTTTCGGGTGTATGGGTTCAAATCCCATCGGTCGCACCATTTTATTTTAATTTTAATCCCTCTATTTGACTCTCTCGATACTCAATTACATCTTTTAAGTTTTTAATAATTTTGCTTTGTTCAGCTAATTGTTCATTTATTTTTGTATATTTTTCTTGCCTACTATTTAGCTCATTTGTTAAAGATAAGATTCTTTTTGTATTCATTTCATTTTGTTTTTGTTCAGTTTTATATTTGTTATAAAAACTTTGTGATTCTTCCTTTAAAGCTTTTTTTGATTCTAGGTATTCTGTATTTAACCTTTTAATCTCATCTTCATAATAAGCTATCTGAGATATAAGTTTTTGATTTTAACTCATCAATTTTTAGTCGTGCACTGATATTTTGTCTTTTATTATCTGCAATAGATTTCATCACGAATTATTTTTAAACCAGATAATCCAGTTTCAGCAACAAATACTTTTGCAAATAATTTTAAAAATATTGTTTCAATTTTTTCTCTTATAAGTTCTTCATCATCAATTACTAAGATATTTAAATTATTAATAAAATTATTTTTCACTACATAACCTTAATATAAGTTTTAATTTAAAAATTAAATTGTATCATTAATAAAGTATTTTTTCAATATAATATAACCATGATACAGTCATTTGTGTTGTATTATAAATTTACTAATTTATTTTAAAGAGTTTAAAATGCATGAATTAATTAATAAATTAGATACCATACTAAATAAGTCACATATAGACAATATAGTTGAGTCTGATTTAAAAATAATAAATGAAATAACTAATAATATTTATAAAAATAATTTTTTTGAAGATAAATATAAAAAAAGTTATATTGACTCGTTAGTGAAAAATCATATTTACTATATGAAAGAGATATTTATAATAAAAAATCCTAATTTAATTTATGATCATATTTTATGGGAAATATCTACATATAACAAAATGCAACTTTCAAATGATTTTTTTAAAATTCTTTTCCAAGTAATTTTAGAAACTTTAATAGAGAATAAAGATTCAAAACTTTTTAATCTAATCCCTGTATACCAACTTTTAATAAGTAACTTTTCACAAATTGAAATAGATGCAAAAAATTATACACTAAAAGATAATACAAACTATAAAGATGAAACATATAAAGAGTTTGTATCAGCCCTTTTAGAACCGAATTTAACAAATGCAATTGATATTTCAAATAGATATATCAAAAATAAAAATGAACTAAAAATTTTTTGGGAACAAATTATTTTAAATTCATTATATACTATAGGTGAGATGTGGTCTAGAGGAGAAATATCTGTAGGTCAAGAACATACTGCAACTTCTATATGTCAAAGAGTTATGTCTTTGCACTATGATAAGGTATTAAATGTAAAAATTAATATGAAAAAAGTACTTATTGTAGTATCTCCTAATGAATTACATGAAATTGGAGCAAGAATGATTGCAGACCTTTTAGAATTTAATGGTTATGATACATATTTTTTAGGTTCAAAGAAGACTACAGAAGAGATAGTAAAAACTATAAATGAAGAAAATATAAAAAATATTTTAATATCAACAACCATGGCTTCAAATATATCGATGACTAAGCAATTAATCAAAGATATAAGAGATCTAACAAAAGATAAAATTATAGAAATTTACGTAGGTGGTCAAGCATTTAGTAATTTAGATAATGTGACCAAAATCACAGGTGCAGATTTATATATAAACTCTTTTGATGAATTAATAGATATTTTGGAAAAATAAACAATGGAAACACATAAGCTAATAAATACAGATATAGTTAAAAAATTATTTGAGGAGAGTGATAAATTAATTTTTGTTATTGATAAACAAACAAAGATACTTAATTCTAATAAAACTTTTTATGAACAAAATTTTGATTTTACTTATATGACTGAATTTATTACTTATACTCATATTAAAGATTTTAAAAATAAAATCAACACCTTAAACTCAGATAATAAAATTATAAAACTAATGAGTAATTTTAGCTTTAACAATCAAGATGTAGAAGATATTCCTACTTCATATAATGTTATACTTTTTCTGAATAAAGATAATACAATAACAGTTGTAGCAGAACCAAGATTAGCACTTTCACAAGCTGATGCAAAACTTTATCTCTCTTTAATAAACGACTTTTCTAATACTTCAAGAGAACTAACAAAAACAAAACAAAAATTAAAATATTTAAATGATAATTTAGAAGAAGAGATAAAAAAAGCTGTAAAAGAGATAAATGAAAAAAATGAAATAATTTTAAAACAATCAAGAGATGCAATGATGGGTGAAATGATTGATTCTATTGCACACCAATGGAAATCTCCTCTAAGTGTTATAAAACTTATTGCAGACTCTATTAATCTCGATATAGAATTATTTGATGGTATTAGTGAAGAAGAACTAAAAGTAGATACAAAAAAAATCATTGACAAAGTTGACCATTTATTAGAAACATTAGATGAATTTAGAAACTTCTTTAGACCAGATATTCAGACACAAACAACTTGTTTATTTGAACTAACTAACTCAGTTTCTGTATTACTAAAAGATGAATTAATAAAACACAAAATTAATATAAATGTTAATAATACTACAAATAAAAAAGTAGAATTAATACAAAATCAATTCAAGCATGTTTTGATAAACCTAATTAGTAATAGTAAAGATGCTTATATAGAACATAATATTTCTCAAAAAAATATAAACATAAACATATTTGAAAATGAAGATTTTGTAGTTCTAGAGTTTTTAGATCAAGCAGGAGGTATACCTGAAAATATATTAGAAAAAATATTTGAAGCAAATTTCACAACAAAACAAAGAGATAAAGGGACAGGTATAGGACTATATCTAACTAAGCAGATAATAGAAAAAATTGATGCTGAGATAAAAGTATTTAATAAAGAAAAGGGAACATGTTTTCAAATTTTGTTCCCTATAAAAAAAGATTAGAGTTAATTATTCTAATCTTATATTTTTTCACTTTTTAAACCTTTATATAATGATACACACATAACTAACAATACGATTGTAAAAGGTAAACCTGTAGTTACAGCTCCAGCTTGTAAGGCTTTTAAGGCTTCTTTTCCACCTACAAATAATAGTGACCCAGCAATAAGACCTTCAACAACTGCCCAAAATATTCTTTGAGGAACTGGTGCATCAACTTTTCCACCTGCTGTAATACTATCAATTACCAACGACCCAGAATCTGATGAAGTAATAAAAAATACTAAAACTAAAACAATTGCTAGAAATGATGTAATTGAACTAAAAGGCATATGTTCTAACATTTGAAACATAGATAATGATACATCAGAAATACCATTAGCTAGTTCTCCTATCCCTGAAATTGATTGTTTTAAAGCTGAACCACCAAATGCACTCATCCATAAAATAGTGATTACTGTTGGTATCAATAATACTGCAGAAATAAATTCTCTTACAGTTCTACCTTTTGAAATTCTTGCAATAAACATACCTACAAATGGTGACCATGATATCCACCAAGCCCAATAAAATACAGTCCAACCATGAAACCAAGCTGTATCTTCTCTTCCAACCCAGTTACTAAGTGGAATAATATTTACAATATAATCCTTTGCTGTTGAGAAGAAAGTTGAAAAAATATCAAAAGAAGAACCTGCTAAGATAACAAAAAATAGTAAAAATACAGCAATTAACATATTTATATTACTTAATAGTTTAACACCACCATCAACTCCTCTTATAACTGAAAAAGTTGCTATTGCTGTAACAAAAATAATAATTGCAACTTGAGTTGAAATACTTGCATCTACTCCAAATAAAAAGTGTAATCCACTACTTGCTTGCTGTGCACCTAATCCTAAAGAAGTGGCTAAACCAAATATTGTTGCCAATACAGCTAATAGATCAATAATATGACCTGGCCATCCCCAAATTTTATCACCAAAAATTGGATAGAATGCTGATCTTACAGTTAATGGCAATTTTTTATTATAAGTAAAAAATGCCAAAGATAAAGCAACAACACAATAAATAGCCCAAGGATGTAATCCCCAATGGTACATTGTTGCACCCATAGCCATACTTGCAGCTTCAGGTGTATTTGCTGCAACACCTAATGGTGTTTTATACCATGCAGTATAATAAGCAATTGGTTCAGCAACACTCCAAAACATAAGACCAATACCCATACCTGCTGCAAATAACATAGCAAACCAAGAGATTCTAGAAAATTCAGGTTTAGCATCTTTCCCACCAAGTCTTATTTTTCCAACTGGAAGAAAAATAAGAGCAAAACAAAAAAGAACAAATATATTTCCTGCTAACATAAATAGCCAGTCAAAATTATTTATAGACCACCACTTTGCACTTTCTAAAGCCTCTTTAGCTCCAACTGGAAACACTAACGTTAACATTACAAACAATAAAATTAACACTGCACTCATAAAAAATACTGGGTTATGTAAATCCATACCCATTATTTCGACATTATCCTGACCAACTTCATAGTCAGTTTCATATACTTTTGTTGACATTAAATTTTCCTCTTTGAATTATGTAAGAATATTACAATATTTTTAAAAAATATCACAATATAGATGATAATATTGACATACTTTATGTAATTTTTTATCATAGCATATGTTAATGTTTTAACATATAGTATATTAAATATTAATAAATTTGATTTTTTATTTAGGTAAGAAGAGAAGAATTTTAATATAAATCTTCTATATTAAAACTCTTTTTTATTGTTTTATCTGCAAAGTTTTTAAGTTTAGAATCTTCATTATCTTCTACAATAACAATTAAATCCTCTTTTCGTATATTACTTGAAATTTTATCTATATCATTTTGAGTTAAATTTTTTTCTTCAATTAACACTTTTGAGGTCTCTTTTTCATATTTTTTTATAAGCTCATCTAAAATTGTTGTAAAAGAGGTTTCAAAATGTTTTTTTATTTCCATAATATGATGCATAAAACTTACAGGATCACTATTATAAACTAAGATTTTATCTTTTAATTTTTCACTTTTAGAGATATCTTTTAGTTCAAAATTCTTTTTAAATACCTCATCTATTTTATCTTCATTTTTAGGTATTAGAACTTCAAATCTACTACCACTTCCCACTTCACTAGAAACTTTTATTTCTCCATCTAAAAGTATCAAAAGATCTTTACATATAGCAAGTCCAAGTCCAGTACCACCATATTGTCGTGTAATACTTGTATCAACTTGTTTAAATCTATCAAAAATGTGTTCTAATTTATCTTGAGGTATCCCTACCCCTTCATCCTCAATTATGATTTTAATAAATTTATCTTCATCTTTTACTTTAAATATAATATTTTTATCTTTTGGAGTAAACTTTAAAGAATTAGATAATAAATTTTTTACTATCTGTTTAATCCTAGATTCATCACTATAAATAAAATTTAAACTTTTATCTATTTCTAAACTAAGATTTATCCCTTTTTCTTCAGCTTGTGAGCTAAACATATCATTTATTGTTTCCATTAACTCTTTTACATCTAAAGTTGTATAATCAAGTTCAATTTGTCCAGCCTCTAGTTTTGAGATATCAAGTACATCATTTATTAGATATAGTAGGTCTTTACCACATTTATTAATTATCTCTAAACTTTTTACTTGTTTTTGGTCTAAATTACCAGTATTATTGTTTCTCATCAATTCACTAATTACATTAATTGAATTTAATGGAGTTTTTAATTCATGACTCATATTCGCCAAGAAATCATCTTTTGCTCTTGATAATTCTTCAGCTAACTCTTTTGCCTCATAAAGTTTTCTCGTACTATCATTTAACTCATTCATCATACTCGTAAAGTTTTGATTTAGTTGTTCTATTTCTCTAATATCAGTTTTTATAAGTTCAATTTTGAAATCTGTAGATTTAATCTCTGAAGTTTGATCTGATAATTTAATGATTGGCTCAGTGATAACTTTTGAAAACTTATTTATTCTTTTTAAAAGCATATAAAAGAAAACTACATAAAACAAAAGTAAAAATCCTATTGCTAAATATCCAATCTGATTTGATAACTCTTTTAAATTTTCAATTGAATTAAAAATCTCTTTTTTATCAATTAAAACCATCAATTTCCAATCTGTTTCTTTAACAGATTGTTGTAGCGTTAAATATTCATCATCTTTAATTTTTAGGGAATCTAATTCTAAATTATTTTCTATAAGATTTTTAAAATGTGACGCAAATGGAGATTTATTTTTTAATATATTAAACTCTTCAGGCTTTTCTATTGTTTTCAAAATCTTATCTGTATAAAGATGTTCTTTTAACTCTTTTAATCCCAAAAGATTCTCTATTTTTTCTGGCATGGCAATTATCATACCATCTTTACTAAGCATGAAAAATTTTGCATTATAAACTAGTTTTGTATTTAAAATATTTTTTATAAAACTATCAATTGTTATATCTAATCCTGTAACACCTTCTAAAAAATCACCATTATAAATAGGAACAATACAAGAAAGCATCCAACCATTTCCTGCTGGATCAAGATAAGCACCAGTCCAAACTGGTTCTTTTTTAGGGTTGTGTTTTAAATCAGCTAAATAGTAAAAATTGTAATCTTGCATTTGAATATGTGGACCATACTGTTCATAAACTTTATCAATAAAAGGATAAAGTCTATTCATATTGTCCCAACTATTAAAGTATGCCGCAACAATAATAGGATTTATCTCTGTAATACTTTTAAAACTAGTATCCATTGCTTCTGTAAAAGTTGCTTTTTCTATTGCTTTTTCATCTATTTTTGTTTGTGCAGAATAATAAACACTTGAACCAACTTTATTGGTTTTATAAAAAACTCCATTTGGTGCAACATCAAAACTAGGTTTTCCATTTGGCAATCTATTATTTTTAAGATTTTTAAATAGTACTTGATGTTCATTTTGCAATAGTTTTGCCATCATTGAAACTTCATTTAATTTATCTTCTATAAGTTCTACTTCATTAGATAAGATATCTTTTACATGTGATTGTGCTTCATTTAATAGCAAATTTGTATTTTTTGATGAAATATATGCATTTATTGAAAAGTAAAGTATTAATAAAGCGACCTCAACTACTAAAATTGGAATTAAAGAAAATTTAATGAAATGTAATGATAAAACTTGTTGGAGAAATTTTTTTGCCATCTTTTTCCTATATTAATTTATTATGATTATTAAATATAATAACTTAAATAACCATTACAATTATACATTAAGATAGTACTGTAATAGTATTATTGATTTAAATCAATGAAACATATACCTATTTCATATAGTATTTCAACTCAATTTAGAATAAAGGAATTTTATGAGTATGTTTTGTTATCAATGTGAAATGAGTGCTCCAAATGGCTGTGGTTCTACAGGCGCAACAACTGGAACATGTGGAAAAGATGAAAACCTTGCTAGACTTCAAGATATTATGATTTTTGGACTAAAGGGATTAAGTGCATATAGAGAGCATTTAAATGAACTAAAACCAAATCAAACTAAAAATGTAGATGATATTATTAGTGAAACTTTATATTTTACACTTACAAATGTGAATTTTAATTTTAATGATCATATAAACCAACTTATGAAAGTGGGAAGTGCTGGGGTAGAAGTTATGGATAAGTTATCAAATGCACACACAAATAAGTTTGGTATTCCAAGTCCTGTGAAAGTTAGTCAAAATGTGGTTGAGGGTAAAGCTATATTAGTTACAGGTCACAACTTAGATATGTTAGAAAAACTTCTTATAGCTACGCAAGACAAAGGTATAAATATATATACTCACTCAGAGATGCTTCCAGCCCATGGATATCCTGAATTAAAAAAATATCCCCACCTAAGAGGAAATGTAGGAAAAGCATGGTTTGACCAAGCAAAACTAATGGAAAAATTCAAAGGAACTTTTGTTGTTAGTACAAACTGTATTGTACCACCTAAAAAAAGTGCAACATATGTTGATAGAGTATTCACATACAAAATTGTGGGTATTGAAGGTGGTACAGCAATAGTTGATGATAACTTTGATGAACTAATAGAAAAAACTTTACAATGTGAAGATACAAATATGCAAGAGAATCTTACTCTAACAACAGGTCATCACTATAAAACTATTTTAACACTTGCGCCACAAATCTTAAAAGCAGTAGAAGAGGGAAAAATAAGACAATTTTTTGTAGTTGCAGGATGTGATGCACCAGGAAGTGCCGGAAATTATTATAGAGAACTAGTTGAAAATTTACCAGAAGATTGTGTGATTATAACTTCAAGTTGTGGTAAATTTAGATTCAATGACATAGATTTTGGGGAAATAGAAGGTACTGGTATCCCTAGATATTTAGACTTAGGACAATGTAATGATTCAAATGGCGCAGTAGAGATTGCAAAAGCAGTAAGCTCGGCTTTAAATACTCCTATAAATGATCTACCTATATCTATTGTACTTTCTTGGATGGAGCAAAAAGCTGTTATTATTCTTTTAGCCCTATTCTCTTTAGGTATAAAAGATATTTACCTAGGACCAAAACCACCACAATTTGTAAATGAAGATATATTTAACTTCTTAGTTGAAAATTTCAACCTTCACTTAACAGGTGATGCAAAAGAGGATCTAAAAAAACTTCTTATTGAAAAAGCAGCATAATAGCTGCTTTTTTATAAAACTATTTTACAGGTTCAAATCCTGCTTCTTCAATAGCTTCATAAAGTTTATCAACAGATAAAGATTCATCTTCTAAACTTACAGTTACTTTTTTTTCTTCTAAACTAACCTCTGCATTACTTACACCAGATAAATCTTTTAATTCATTTTCAACAGCCATTTTACAATGACCACAATTCATACCATTTACACCAATTTCTAATTCTTTCATAAAATCTCCTTATTTATAATTTTGTTTGTTTTAATCTTAAAGCATTTGTTACAACAGATACTGAACTAAATGCCATAGCAGTTCCTGCAACTATAGGATTAAGTAATCCTGCTGCTGCAATTGGAATACCTATTATATTATAAATCAATGCCCAAAACAGGTTTTGTTTTATATTTGCCATAGTTTTTCTACTAAGATTTATCGCTTTTGAAACACTTGTAATATCACCTTGAAGTAAAGTTACATCAGAGGCTTCTATGGCAATATCAGTTCCACTACCAATGGCAATTCCAATATTTGCAACTGCAAGTGCCGGTGCATCATTTATCCCATCACCAACCATTGCAACAAAAGCTCCTTTCTCTTGAAGTTGTTTTACTTTTTCACTTTTTTGTGTTGGTAAAACCTCTGCAAAAACATGTTCAATACCTACTTGTTTTGCAATATGTAAAGCAGTTTTTTCATTGTCTCCTGTTAACATATATACATCAATTCCTAAATCTTTAAGATTTTGTATTGCTTGTTTTGTATCTGCTTTAATCTCATCTGCAACTACAATAACTCCCTCATAAAAGTTATCATAAGCCACATAAATAAGTGAACCAACTTCATCTTTTATCTCATCATTTTCTATTTTAATATTTTGTTCAATAAATTTTTTTGAACCAACTAAAATCTCTTTGGAATCAATTTCGCCTTTAATCCCTAAGCCCGTAATAGCTTCTACATTTTTAACCTCTAAAAGTTTTCCTTCAAAAAACTCTGTAATTGCTTTTCCTAAAGGATGTTCTGAATGTTTTTCAATGGATGCGGCTAATTGTAAAACTCTATTTTCATCTTTTGCCAAAACCTTTGTTACACTTGGTTTTCCAAGAGTTATTGTTCCTGTTTTATCAAAAACTACTGTATCAACTTTTTGCATATTTTCAAGGTGTTCCCCACCTTTAAAAAGTATTCCATTTTGTGCCCCTTTTCCACTTCCAACCATAATAGAAGTTGGAGTTGCAAGTCCCAAAGCACACGGGCAAGCTATAACTAAAACTGCAACCATATTTATAATAGCAGTTTCAAAAGTGGTATCTTTTGCTAAAAAGTTCCAATATAAAAACACTAAAAAAGCTATTACTATAACTGTTGGTACAAAATAACCTGAGATAACATCTGCAAATCTTTGGATAGAAGCTTTACTTCCTTGGGCTTGCTCTACCACTTTTACTATTTGGGAGAGAAAACTCTCATCACCTAATTTTGTAGCTTTATATTTAAATGTTGAATTTCCATTAATTGTTCCACCAATAACACTATTTTCTATAATTTTTTTTACGGGCTTACTCTCCCCTGTAACCATAGATTCATCAATATAACTTTCCCCTTCAATAACAACTCCATCAACAGGTATCTTTTCACCTGGCTTTACTAAAATAATATCACCTTTTAAAACCTCATTAGTAGTTATTGTAATCTCTTTTTCATCTCTTATTACATTTGCTTTTTTAGGACTTAGATTTAAAAGTTTTGAAATAGCTTCACTTGTTTTAGATTTTGCTCTTTGTTCTAAATATTTACCCAATAAAATAAGAGTAATTAAAACTGCTGAAGTCTCAAAATATAAGTGTCCACCTGTTGTTATATTATAAATAGAGAAGATATACGCTGCACTTGTCCCCATAGCTACTAGTACATCCATATTTGCACTAAAGTGTGTTAGGTTTGCATACGCACCTTTATAAAATTGTGCTCCACAATAAAACTGAACAACAGTTGCTAAAAGAAGTTGAAAATATCCATTTGAGAAAAAATCGGGAATAATACTCAATGAAAATATCATATCAAACATCCCTAAAAGCATAGGAATACTAAATATAGCAGAGATAATCAGTTTAATCTTTTTCTCTTTTAACTCTTCATCGTTATTATTTAACTCAACACCTTTAGCCTCTTTTGCACTAAAGCCTAGTTTTTCTATTCTTTTTATAATTGAATCACTAGTTTGTAAGCCTTTTAAAATAGTAAAAGTTCCCTTATTTGTAGTAAGATTTACATTTGATTCAACTACCCCATCCATTTTTGCTACTTGTTTTTCTATCCTACTAGAGCAAGCTGAGCAACTCATACCACTAATATCAAATTCGATTTTTTCTTTTTCCACTTCAAAACCATATTTTTCAATTTTTTCTATAATTGGGTCTAAATCTAGTTTTTCATCGCTTTTAAAGAAAGCTTTGTTTGTTGTAAGATTTACATTAGCTTCTTGTATCTCTTCATTTTTATTTAAAAGTTTTTCTATTCTACCTGAGCAAGCTGCACAAGTCATACCTTTTATTGATAAATTGTAATCCATATTAAAACCTTTTTGGTTTTTGTTTTATTAAAAAAACGATTATACACTTTTTAAAGTTATAACTATTAAAAATAGTTTAGTTATAAGAGAGTTTAAAAAAGATGATTTTTATTCTTTTTATTTTCAGGAAGTTTGGTAAAATACAATTAAATACTAAAGGCTAAAGCACCTTTAGTATTTAAGACTACTAACTCTAACTATTTAAAAGCCAAGTTTTAGCTTTATCATATTCTTCAAAATACTCTAAATCAAAAGAGAATACTTTATCAACTAAATGTACAGAATACTCTTCAAGTTTATTATTACCAACAATAGCAATTTTATTTAACTCTTTTATATGCTTCATAGTAAAAGTTAAATCATCCCATAAAGCCTTTAACTCAACACCTTCTATTTGAGTAATGTCAAGTAAGATATTTATAGATGGAACTTCATAAGTATCCAATAAAGTCTCTATTTTTTCTTGAAATGATTTAAATTCTACATGGGTTAGATTACCCTTTATTGCTAATTCAACAAAAAAGTTATTTAAAGATATTGCGAAACTATCTTCATTAAGCTCTTCTATAATTTCATCTTTTTTTGAAATTATTGTTTCTTTTTGAGTATTAATATTTTTAGATTTTTTCTTTGTTGGTTGATATAAGGTATGATGCCAATAAGAAAACCCCACTAAAGCTACACCAGCAACAACATGAAGTCTTTTCATAAATTTATTTTTCATATACATTGATGTCGCAACGGTTATTCCCATTGTGGCTGTCATGCCGATTTTTGCTATCTCTTTTTTAGTATCTAAATCAATCTCAATTCTTGGTAAAAGAGGCTTTTTTTCTTCTATAGTTATATCTTGTTTTTCCATATATATTTTAAATGTAAAACTATTTTTTTACATTTACTCCTTTCATTGAATTAAGTAATAAACCTATTGTTGTTCCATTATGTAAAAATGCAGTTGTTACAGGAGAAAATAAACCTACTGTTGCTCCAGTTAAAATCAAACTATTAATTCCAACTGTAGCAGCAAAATTATAATTTATAAGTTTCATAGTTTTATTTGCTAACTCTTTTACATCTGAAATAGCTGATATATCATCAATCAAAAGACCTATATCAGCAGTAGCTTTTGCAATATCTGCACCCTTACTCATACTTATACCTACATTTGCACTCATAAGTGCAGGAGCATCATTTATACCATCTCCAACAAAAGCAACATTAGCACCTTCATCTTTTAATTTTTTAACAACATCTGCTTTACCAGTAGGTCTCATATTTGCAAATACAACATCAATACCTAATTCTTTAGCTAAAACATCTGCTTTTTCTTGAATATCACCTGTAAGCATAACTAGCTTTTTTGCTCCAAGAGTTCTAAGTTTTTCTAAAGTCTCTTTTGCATTTTCTCTTACTTTATCTCTCATCCCTATTGTACCAAGGAGTTTTTTGTCATATCCCACATATAATAAAGTTTTACCATCTAATAAGCACTCTTCAATTTTTTCTTCATATTTAGAAAAATCTATTTTTTCATCATCCTCTAAAAAGTGTCTACTTCCAATAACAACCTCTTTATCATTTACAATAGTTTTTACACCATGGGCAACTATAAACTCAACCTCTTCATGGTGCATATGAACAAACCCTTTTTCTCTTGCAGCTTTTACAACAGCCTCTGCAACAGGATGAAAATAGTGTTCTTCGGCACTAGCTGTAAGATTTAGAATATCCTCTTCAAGCCAATTTTTATCAAAAGAGCTTATTGATTCAACTTCAAGTTCTCCATAAGTTAAAGTTCCTGTTTTATCAAAAACAAAAGTGTCTGCATTGTTAAGTGCTTCTATTGACTTAGCACCCTTTATCATAATTCCATCTTTTCCAGCTTTTGAAATAGATGATTTAAAAGCAACAGGAGTTGCAAGTTTTAAAGCACAAGAATAATCAGCTTGAAGTACAGCAGCTACACTTTCAAAATCTTTATTAATAAAATATGAAACTCCAGCTAAACCTAAAGTAACAGGGACAAGCTTATCGGCAAGTTTTGTTGCTTTTAAACCAACTGCTGATTTTTCATTTAAAGATGAAGCAATATAGTTTTTAATTCTAGCAGTTGCAGTATCCTCGCCTACATATTCTGCCCAAATTTTAAGTCTTCCCTCTTCAACAACAGTTCCTGAGATAACTCTGCCACCTCTTTGTTTTGTAACAGGTTCACTCTCACCTGTCATCGATACTTGATTAACTGAAGCTGTACCGGCAATGATATGTCCATCAATTGCAATAGTATCCCCTGCTCCAACAATAACAATATCACCAATTTTAATTTGTGCAGAATCTACAAGTTTTTGTACAGCTTTTCCATTTTCTTCAACTTCTATCCAAGCTTTTTTAACATTTGGTTTTGCTAATTCTTTGATTAAATCATCACTTTTATGAACAGTGGTCTCTTCTATATATTCGCCTAATTCCAACATTGCGTTAGTACTATTTGCAGCAAAATAATCTTTTCTAGCAATACTAACACCAACTGCTGTTGCTTCTAACACTTTAGAAGTAAGTCCTTCTGTAAAGAGCTCTTTTGCTCCTTCTATAAGTAAAGGTTTTGAAGCATATGAAGTAATTGCAAATTTGGCTATATCATTATCAATAAATCTTTCTGCACCTAAAGCAGTACTAGCTCTTAAAACTCCATTTAAACTCGGTTTTTCTTCACCTACGCAATCTACACAATCACTTAAAAAAGTATCACAAACTTTATATCTAGCTAAATCAAGTTTTATTAATAAATCCTCTATAGTGTCTAAAGCTTTTCCATCATGTTCAAAAACAATAGAACCAATTTTTTTATTAACCCTTACACTATTAATACCATCAATAGATTGCAAATATTGAACTAAAGATGAAATATTAAAATCCTCTTTTTTTAATTCTTCTAAATAAAATCTAACTCTTTTTTGAGTTTTATGTAAAAGTTTTATATTGTTTTGACTCATTTTATCTCTTAATCTTGTGCTTCCATTTCAGCTTTGGCATCTTCAAATCTTTCTTTCATCTCTTCAATACCAGCACTAAAAAGAGTACTTCCTTTTGCAATTGTTTTAAAAATAGCTTTTTGAGCATTTTCATTAGTTAAAATATATGCACCAAGAGCTCCTACAACAGCACCCATTAAAAACTTATTTGTATCAAAAGAACCTAATAAACTACTATTGGCACTATTATCAATATATGGATTTTGATTTACTAAATTAACATCCTGTGCTTGTTGAGTATTTGCTGTTTGACTTGTTTGAGTAATGTATGGATTTGCATTTATTGTATTATTTGTATTATCAACCATTATTTTTCTTCCTCTTCTTCAATAATCTCTTCTTTAAATCTAGGAGTAAGCTTTTCATTAATTTTTTCTACTGCATAAACTCCTGCCATACCAATAGAAAGAGCAGTTAACATTTTCATATAACTTCCTTCTCCAACATAATTAGCTACTGCAATAGAACTTCCTGTAACAATTCCACCTTGAATTGAAAGTTTTAATGAGTCTTGAATAGCCTCATTTTTTCCAATCTGACCTTTTTTATATTTATTATAATTTATTCCTGCAGCTAATGCACCAGCAGCAAGTGAACCACTTACTACATGACCAGTTACGTTTCTTGGTGCACCTGTATCAATCGCTAAATTAGTTGTCATTAATTATTTCTCCCTTTTCTTCTGTTGTCTCTTCTTTTTTCTTTGATTTGATTGATTCAACTTTTTCACTTACAGTTGCTTTTACATCTTTTGTAAGCTCTTTTGTTTTTTCAAAGCCCTCTTCAGCAAATTGTTTTGCTTTTTTAGCTCCACTATTTACACTTTTTCTAATCTCTTTATTATTGTTGTACGCAACAACAGCTACAGCACCAGCTGCAACTCCAGCAATGAAAGGTAACATTATTTCTCCTTTTTAGTTTTTTTAGTTTTTGAAAACAACACAACTACTGACCCACCAATAAGTGCACCAAGTGCAAAAGGTATAAATGGCATATTAAACCTCCTCTTCTTCTGTAGTATTTTCTTTTTTATCTTTAGTTACTTGAGAAAATACTCCAGCACCTACAGCACCTAATAAAGCACCACCAACAAAAGAAAGATTAGAATTACTTAAAAGTTTTAAAATATCTTCTTGACTTACATTTCCTGTAGAAAACTTAGATGCCATAGCACTGATTTCATCCATTTTACTAATAGCTTCATCAATGTTATGAATACTATTTTCTTGATGGATCGTATTTACATCTACTTCATTTATATTTAAATTTGAATGTTTCGCAACTGCTTGTCTTAATGCAGGTAGATGATTATTATAAGATGCAGCTTGAAGTCTATATAATAAATCCAATACATCAGGATAATCTTTAGCATAAGTGATTAAGTTATCATACATTTTAATATTATCAATCTCTTCAGCAACACCAACTTCAGATGCTTCTAAAATAGAATTAGGTGTTTCAACTTTAATAACCCAATCATTTAATGGGGCAGGAACTTGATATTTATTTAATAAAACAGTTAACTCTTCATAATGATTTATTTCAGCTTGTAATATATTTATAAAAGGTGTCTGACTTCCAAATTTTTCTACAATTACCCTATAATTTTCATAAGCATGATATTCATCATAAATAGCAATTCTAAGTATTTGATGAAGTATGGGTTCATTGTAAGTTGGATTTACTCTTAAACTATCTAATAAATCCTGATCAAAATTTGAAGTAGGTAGATTCTCTTCTACAACTTTTTGGGTATCTAAATTTTCTTCCATTTTTACACTACCTCTTTTGTTAGTTTATTTAAAATTTCAGCTATCTCTTCAAGGTTTTTTTGGTTTATCATATCTTTCCATAAACTATCAGGGAAAACACTATTATCATATTCAATTGTTATAGAACCTATAACTTTATTTATTTTAATCCTCTTTATTCCCTCAATTTTATTAGGGATATCTTCAATATCTTCTAAAGATATATTATTACTTTGTTCTTTTATTTTTGGACTAACTCTAACTCTTATTCTTCCTTTAGTATGGTGAATAAGGCTTAGATATGATCCAATTTCTATTAATTTATCAACTGTTATCAATATTTATATCCTTTTAATAAGTTAATTATTATATATTTATTTTAATTCTAACTTAATACAAATTAAGAATTATTATCAATAGCTAATCTTGATGAATTAGCCATAATTCCCACTGTGTGACCAATATGAATCAATCCTGCACCAACAGGAGTTAACCTACCTACTGCAGATAACGCTACTCCTATTAGATTTGTTCCTGTTCCTATATAATAGTTTTGATTTACTACATTTAAACTTTTTTTACTTAAGTCATATAAGTTTACTACATCTTCAGGATGAGAGTGTGTAATAGCAATATCAGAGACAGCAATGGCAGCTTCACTCCCACCTGCTGCAAAAGAGATAGCAACATCGGCTTTACTCATGGCAAAAGTATCGTTTACACCATCTCCAACCATAACAACTTTTTCATATTTTCTTTTTAACTCTTTGATTGCATCAGCTTTCCCTTCTGGAGACTGATTTGCAAAAACTGAATCAAAACCAAAATCAAGAGCAAAACTATTTGCAACTTTAACCTCATCTCCTGTTAATAAAGCAATATGTTTTACTCCTCTATCTCTTAAATTTTCAATCATCTCTTTAGTTCCTGGTCTAACTTCATGAGTAAAGGATAAAAAACCTAAAATTTTTTCATCTAATGCAACTAAAACAACTGTTTTACCATTGTTAAGATGTGTTGATATTTCATTTTTATACTCTTTTGTTGATACTTTATATTTGGATAATAAGGCTTTATTCCCAATAAGTAATCTTTTTCCATCAATTTTTGATTTTACTCCAAAACCTGGAATAATTTCACTCAATACATCTTGATTTATATCTATTCCTCTATCTTTTGCATTTTTAACAATAGATGTTGCAATTGGATGTGAATTTCTATATTCTGCCATCGCTGCATATGAGATTAACTCATCCTCACTAATATCACTAAAAAGTAGAATATCACTTATTATTGGTTTTCCAGTTGTAAGAGTTCCTGTTTTATCAAAACAAAATACTTCACTTTTACCAACTAATTCTAATGCTTCTCCACCTTTTATTAAAATACCTTGTTTAGCACCATTTGAAATACCTCCACTAATAGCTGTGGATGCTGCTAAAACTGTTGCACAAGGGCAAGACATAACAATCATAGTTGAAAATGCAGCTGTAAAAGAACCTGTTAAAAAGAGAGTTCCTACAGTTAATAAAGTTCCTAATTTGAGTAATTTATTTGCTAATCTATCTGCCTCAACTTCACTTGGGGATTTTTGAAGTAAAGAGAATTCTACTTCTCTCATAGTTCTTGATATATATGTATCATAACCTAAAGCTGTTACTTTTATATAAATTCTTCCTCTCTCACACACAGTACCGGCAAACACTTCACTTCCAACTTCTTTAAAATCTGGTTCACTTCTTCCATTTATTAAAGCTTCATTTATCTCGGCACTACCCTCTTGTATCACCCCATCTACTGGGATTTTTTCACCACTTCTACTTACAACTATATCTCCATGTTTAATATCTTCAACATTAGTTTCAATCTCTACACCATCTACTAAAACATAAACTTTTTTAATATCAAGTTCAACTAATCCTTGAATCTCTTCCCTTGATTTATTTGCTATATATTCTTCAAGAAGCATTCCACCCCTTAATATATATATTATTTCAAAAGCAGCAGTAGCTTCTCCAAATAAAATTGCCAAGATAAGAGTACCACTCATAAAAGTATGTAAAGTAAATTTTTTCTGTTTTATATCCTCATATGATTCTTTAAGTAAAGGAATTGCTGCAACAATAGAAACAATACCCACTAAACTTAAAGGGGTAGCAGCAATTGTAAGACCTAAAATATTTTCACTTATAAAAATGTATGTTGCATATCCACTTAATAAAACAAATTCAAATACTTTTCTTTTCCAAGATTTTTCATCATGCTTTTTTATATTGCAATTATTGCAACTTTGATTTTCACAAAGTGCATTACTTGCAGGGATAGATAAAGATATATTAAATATATTATTCATCTTATCAATTATTTCATCAAGTGTGACATTTAAAGAATAAGTAAAAATAATAGATTTACATGAGATATTCTTTCTAAAAGAAGTAAATATCTCTTCAAACTCTTTTTCTATTTTTTCTAAATTCGAATTTAAAGCAAAAATATCTGATTTTAGTCTAACTCTATTGTTAGCAATACTTTTAATTACTATTTCGTTTTTCATTTTATTACCTTAGGTCTTTTATTTAATATATTGTATGCAAATTCTATTCTTACAAAGAGTTTCCTTAATTTTAATAATTATTATCATATATTATTCTTAAATTACTTAATCTTTTATGAAAATAATATTATTTTATTGATTGATAACCATTATTAATATTAAGTATTTGTTAAGTTAATTGATATTACAATTCACGACATTAATGATATTAATTATTAAAATAACTATAATATCATTTTCCCATGAAATTAATAAAGGATACATACATGAAGAAAACAAGATTAATTGCAGCGTCGATAAGTGTTGCAGCAGCTTTCGTATTTGCAGGATGCACGGCAAGTTCAGAAAACACTACAGTTAACACAGTTAAAGTAGATAAAAAAGCTGAAAAAATACTTACTGCATATGCAAATATTGCTCAAATAAACTATAACGATGCACTAAAGGATGCTAAATCTTTAGAAGTTGCAATTGAAAAATTTGTTAAAAATCCAACAGAAGCTACATTAGAAGAAGCTAAAAGAGCTTGGTTGAACTCTAGAGAGTCATATGGACAAACTGAAATTTTTAGACTTTCAAATGGTCCAATTGATGCTGAAGAAGGTTGGGTTGCAGATACTTACGGAGCACTTGAAGGACAAATTAATGCTTGGCCATTAGATGAAAATATGATTGATTATACTATTGATGCAGATGGAAATAAAACATCTGGAAATATTATTGATACAGCAGGAGAATTTAATCCAGGTGGTGAAGAATCAAGTAGTGTTGATGTTTCTAATATTACAGTTGATGCAATTACAGCTCTAAATGAAAATGGTGGAGAAGCTAATGTTTCGACTGGTTACCATGCAGTTGAGTTCCTACTATGGGGACAAGATCAAGATTATTCAAACTTTGTGAAAGATTCTATTACAAATGGACCTCTTACAGCTGGGCAAAGACCTTTATCTGATTTTACAACAGATAAAAATGCACAAAGAAGACTTGCATACTTAAAAGCTTCTGCTAAAAAAATTGTTTCTGATTTAGATGTTGTTGCAAATGCTTGGGCTGATGATGGACTTTATAAAAATGCATTCTTAGGAAAATTAACTGGAACAGATGCTTCAAAAAATATCTCTGCTAATGTTGCTTTAAAACAAGTTATTGCTGGAATGGGAGTATTTATAAAATCTGAACTAGCAAACGAAAGAATTGCTGTTGCTGTGTTAACTCCATCTGAAGAAGATGAACACTCTTGTTTCTCAGATAATACCCATAGAGACATTGTAACAAACTATTTAGGTTTTAGAAATGCTTTAACTTCAACTTACAATGGTAAATCATATGGACCATCTTTACTAGATGCTGTATCAGCTGAAGAAAAAGCTAATATTTTAGCACTAATGAAATCTATTGAAGAAAAAATTGCTAGTGTAAATGAGATTGCTAATACAAAAGAGCATTTCGATTATCAAATTCAACCAGATAACCCACAAGCAAAAGTTATTGTAAAACTTAAAAATGAGATGAGAAAATTAGGTGATGCAATGGTAACTGTTGCAACTGCAAATGGAATTTCTTTGAGTACTGATGATGTTACAGATCCAGAAGAGACAAAACTATAATTTAAAACTCTTCAAAACAATTTTAATAAAAAGCCTTGTAGTAAGTTTTGCTACAGGGCTTTTTGCCGTTAATGGTTTAGGCAAAGATTTATCAAGTGAAAAAAATAAGTCTTTACTTCTAAAGCCAATAGCTGGATTAAGTGATGAAGAGTATGATAAATTTATATTGGGAAAAAGTTTTTTTAGAATTCCTTGGGTTGAAGCACCTAGCGCAACAACTGCAAGAGATGGTCTTGGACCTTTATTTAATGCAAATACCTGTGCAAGTTGCCACCCATCAAATGGAAGAGGAACTTTATACAATAGTAAAGGGGATTTTTCAAGAAGTTTAATTCCTAAATTATCTTTAGAAAACAATAAAAAAGATGAAAATATCTTAAAAACCAAAGGTTTAATTCCAGACCCAATTTATGGTGTACAAATTGCTTTAAATGCTAATCATGGAGTTAAATTTGAAGCTAAAACAGATATAACTTATACAGAAAAGAAAATCACTTTTCCTGATGGAGAGATTGATACAATACTTAAACCAAATTACGCTTTAAAAGAGTTACAATATGGTCCTTTACATAAAGATTCAGTTTTAACTTTTAGAATTGCTCCAACTTTAAATGGTTTAGGCTTATTAAGTGATATTTCAAATGAAGATATATTAAAAAATGAAGATGAATTTGATAAAAACAAAGATGGAATATCAGGACGTGCTAATTATGTATATTCGCCAATAACAAAAAAAACTGAGCTTGGAAAATATAGTTGGAAAGCTACTACAACTTCTATAATACATCAAACTGCTGATGCTGCAAATAACGATATGGGTTTAACTACAACATATTATCCAAATGAAAACTGCACAAAGCAACAAGAAGCATGCAATAAAGCACCAAAAGCTAGAGATGCACTTGATATTACAGATATGAGGTTAGAAGCTATGTCTTTCTATCTAAAAAAAAGAAAAACCTATACTATAGATAAAAATACTACAACTTATAAAGATGGTATTAAAATATTTAAACAAATAGGTTGTAACAAATGTCATATTGAGTCTTTTGAAACAAAATCAGGTATAAAAATTACACCCTTCACCGATATGTTGTTACATGATATGGGAGAGGGTCTAGCTGATGGAAGAAACGAATTCAAAGCAACGGGAAGTGAATGGAGAACTCCACCATTATGGGGTTTAGCCTTACATAAAAAGATAAATGGCAAAAACCCTAGATTACTTCATGATGGTAGAGCAAGAGATTTTCAAGAAGCTATTCTTTGGCATGGTGGCGAAGCTCAAAGTATAAAAGAGGCATTTATGAATCTTGAAAAAGAAAAAAGAAAAAAACTACTTAAGTTTTTAGAAGAGGTATAAAATGAAACTATTAAAATATTTTTTAGTTGTGTCACTTTTAGCAGTGTTTTCTTATGCAGATGATATAAGTGATAACAAAGAAACATTAAAAAATTTGTATGAGAAAGTTATTCTTAAAAATGCAAATAGAGCATTAGAAGATATTGATGCTTTAAAAAAGTCTGTATTAGAAAAGAATACCAAAAAAAGTAAAGAGGATTTTGCAAAGCTTGTAAAATCATGGAAAAGTGTTCAGGCATTTTATTTGTTAGGTGACTTAAATGAAGACTTTATTGATACACCAAGATATTTAGATGTTTTTCACAATATTAATGAAGATATTACTAAACAATTAGATAGAGCCATAAAAAGTGATGATGAAGTTAGAATTGCACTATTTAAAAACTCTTTAAAATCTATTAATGCATTAGAATATATTATTGCAAAAAAAGATATTCAAAATGAAAGAGTAAATAAGTTTGCACTAGCAATTATTTCAAAAATAGAAAGTTTATTATCAGAGATAGATGAAGAATATAAAGTTCAAGAAAAAAACTTTTTATCTGATATTAAAAAAGCTAATTCAATAACTATTAATACATTAATCCAAAGTACATATAAATTAAAAGAGTGGCGTATTGGTGATATTATTGGGGAAACAAAAAAATATCAAGGAAAACCTGATAATAATAGAGCAGAATATATAATCAGTAAAAATAGTTCAAATGCTATTGAAGCAATATTATTAACATATAAAAATATTTTTAATAATAAAAACTATAAAGATTATGGAGATTATTTACTTGAGATCACTGATGGTACACAAATTGAAAGTTTAAGAGAATCTATTGATAAATCATTAGAACTTGTAAAAGAGATTAAAGATGATAATCTATTAAAAACACAAGATTTATATGAAGAGGTTAGTAATATTCATGTTATTTTATTTCTAGAGATTATTGAAGAATTATCAATAAATGCAAAAATTATTGAAGCAGATGGAGACTAGAAAGTTTAAATGGATAATTTTTTAGTATTAGAGTATTTAATAGATCCAGGTAGACGTACCTACTGGATCTATCTTGCATCTTCAATTGCAATTGGAATAATTTTTATTTATTTTAATAAAAGATATAGAAAAATAGCATTTAGTTCAAAACTTTGGTTACATCCAAGCTCAAAACTCGATTACTACTATTTTATTCTGTCATATTTTATTAAGATTTTATTGATTATTCCTATAGTAATTAGTGCAAAAACCGTAGCTTTTTGGGTAAATAAACATTTGTATTATAATTTTGGATTTAATCAAATACAAGATATTTCTTATGAAACTACTATTGCTTTATATACTATCACACTATTTATTGTAAGCGATTTTACTAGATACTGGATACATAGATTCTTACATACTATTCCAATTTTATGGGAGTTTCACAAGGTTCATCATAGTGCAAAGGTATTAAACCCTTTAACTTTTTATAGAGTTCATCCTGTAGAAAATATTCTTTTTGGATTTAGATATTCATTAAGTATTGGATTAGTTACAGGTGTATTTATATATTTTTTTGGTTCAAAGGTTGGATTATATGAGGTTTTAGGTGCAAATATATTTATCTTTATATTTTCACTTTTTGGTTCAAACCTAAGACATTCTCATATACCTTTAGCATATTTTCAGTCTCTTGAGAAATGGTTTATTTCACCAAAGCAACACCAAATACATCATAGCAAAAAACATTTTGATAAAAATTATGGAAGCTATTTAGCTATTTGGGACAGAATATTTGGAACCCTAACCCTTTCAAAAGAGGTAAAAGTTTTAAAATTTGGATTAAAAAAAGAACAAATGAATAATTATAAATCTATTACAAATATAATAGTTTATCCATTTATTAATTTATTAAGAAGGAGAAATTAATGAAAAATTTAAAATTATATAGCGTTATTATTGCCATAATATTTTTTAGTGGATGTACAAACACTACACCTACAAAAGAAGATATAGCAAAAAAAATTAAAATGAAAGAGCAATTAGGACAAGTGTTGTTTTTTGATAAAAACTTATCAAAAAATAGAACACAATCATGTTCAACTTGTCATAATCCAGAATATGGTTTTATAGATAATAGAGATAATACAGTTAATAAGATGGCATCTATGGGTGATGATGGTAAGTCTTTAGGTGATAGACAAGCTCCAAGTGCAGCATATGCGATGTTTAGTCCAAAATTCCATTTTGATGAAAAAAAGAAAAAATATATAGGAGGTCAATTTTGGGATGGAAGAGAAGCAACACTAGCAGGACAAGCAGGTGGCCCACCACTTAATCCAATTGAAATGGGAATGCCTGATAAAAAGAGTGTTGTAGAAAGATTAAAAGAAAACCCTTATTATATTAAAACACTAAAAGATATTTATGGAAATGATATATTTAAATCTGATGAGGAAGCTTATTTTGCGATGACAGATTCAATTGAAAAATTTGAAATGACAAAAGAGTTTGCACCCTTTGATTCTAAATATGATAGATTTTTAGAAGGTAAATATGATTTAACTCCTTTAGAGGATTTAGGAAGGTCATTATTTTTCTCTAACAACAATAACTCTTGTGCCACGTGCCATGTTTTAAAAGGTGAAGATAAAAAATATGAAACTTTTACTAACTATGAATACCACAATATTGGGGTACCAGCAAATCCAAATTTAAGAGTAAAAAATGGAGTTAAGAATATTGATGATGGTTTATTAGCTAATCCTAAAGTTACAGATAAAAAACATAAAGGTAAATATAAAGTTCCTACCCTTAGAAATGTTGCAGTAACTGGACCATATATGCATAATGGGGTTTTTAAAGATTTAAGAACAGTTATAGAGTTTTATGATAAATACAATCATAAAATGAGAAAACTAAATCCTGAAACAGGAAAACCTTGGGCAGAACCTGAAGTTAAAGAAACTATATCTTTAGAGGAACTAAAGGCAAAAAAACAAAATGATAGAAAAATAGATGCACTAGTTGCATTCTTAAAACTTCTAACTGATAAAAGATATGAACATCTTTTAGAAAAATAACTGTAATACCTTCGGGTATTGCAGTACATAATAACAAAATTATCCCCTAACTGTTTATATTTTATATTCTATTTTACTAGATTTTTAAAATTTATAAAGTATAATTATAATCTAAAATTATAATGGAAATTCAGTGTTAAGATTAATATTAATTCTTATTTTACTTTTTAAAATGCTTTTTGCATCATCAAGCATAGATTCCTTGTTAGAGGAGTATGAAGAGACCTCTAAAAATTCACTTCAAACTCTAAATGAAAAGATGGGACATGCTAGAATCTATTCTCAAAAAGATTTAAAAGCGATGCAATATGATAGATTAAGTGATATTTTAAAAGAATTACCTATTACAAGTCTAAATAAAAGTTCTTTTGGAGCAAATACTCTATCATTAGTTGGGACAAAATCTGAAACAAGTGGATATTTTAGACTTTTCATAAATGACCATGAAGTAAGTTCATCATATACACAATCACCTTTTTTAAGTTGGTACGAACTACCAGTTAGCCTTATTGATTATATTGAAATTTATATGGGAGAAGGTTCTTTTACTTTAGGAGATGAAACGGGTGTAGAGTTTATCAGAGTTTATACCAAAAATCCTTCAAAAGAAAATGGTGCAAACCTAAAAACAACTATTACAAATAATAGTAACAACTCTCAAGAGTTTAGTTATTCTACAATACTTGCAAATGGTTGGTCATATTTATTATATTTTGCAAATCAAAACAGTTTTTTTGATAGATTTTATAAAAATGATTTACTTGACAATGATACTTCCCAGAAATATCTATTTTTAGATATTAGCAATGAGAAGAATAAAATAAATCTAGGATATACAAAATTAGAAAAAGAGAATTATCAGGGTATGTCTTTTGATTCAAATTCTGATGATGGAAAAATTAAATCTAGTAATTTCTTTATAAATTATAATAGATACTTTTTAGATGATAACTCTTTAAAACTTAATTTATCAGCAGATATTGAAGATAGAATATATAAAGAACAAAACAAAGAAGCTATAGGTGTAGTTGGAGTTCCAGGTTATTTAGGAAGGTTTATCAAAAAATTTGATGATGATTCTAAATTTACGAAATTAAATGCAACTATTTCAAAAAATTTTAAAACAGAAAAAAACAATCTTTTTACTTCCTTAAGTTTTACAAGTAAGGATTATGATGTTAAAAGTAGAACTATAAATAATATTCCACAATATAATTATGGGAATCAATTTAACAAAGAAAAGTCTTATTCATTAGCTATTCAAGATGATTATAAAATTTTAGATAATCTAATAATAATTGGAAATTTTAAAGTAAATAGCTATAAAAGAAATGGTTTTATGGTTGATAGTACAAAAAACCTTTATAGAATAGGTTCAATCTTTTTACCAACTAAAAATCTTGGATTTAAAACTTTTTATACTATAAGTCATATTCCCCCATCTTTTTATAATATTGATTCTGCATTTATGCAAAGACCAATTTTAGATTCACAAAAATACAACTACTTCACTTTTGAGGGTGCTTATACTTTTGAAAAATCAAGATTAAGTGTAGAATATTTTAACGTACATATGACGGATTACATATATTTTGTAAATCCAATTGGATTTATAAATGTTGATCATATCATTAAAACAAATGGATTTATTTTTGATTATACTTATAATTTTGATAATAAAAGTAAATTAGAATTTAATTATTTTGTGAGCCAATTAACTGAAGAACAAAGCAATTATACAGATGGTGGTTATCTAAAGTTTTCTAAGTCATTTGACAAAACTAGCTATTTTGCTTCACTAATATATAGAAAAGGGTTTGAATATTTAGGTTTAGATATAAAAAATTCTTACAATTTAAATATTGGAGCAACACATAATTTTACAAAAAATTTTAGTATAAGTCTAAAAGGAACAAATCTTTTAAATAAACCTACTCAATCAATTCTTAGTGACTATACAGCTGGATATGCAAATCCAACTTTATCTTTAATTGATGATTACGACCGAGCTATCTCTTTTAGCTTGAATTGGAGGTTTTGATGAAAATATTATTATCAATATCTCTATTTATTCTTAGTTTATATGGACAAAATTACACATATTTGATTGATGAATATGATAAAGTGATTGATCTAGAAGCAAAAATTATTACAAAAATAGCAAAAGATATTACTAAAAATGAAAAAATAAATCTTTATATTCCTGATATAAGACAGATAGATGAAAAAGTTTATTCAACGAAATTAAATATTGTAAATAGTTGTAAAAAAGCTGATTTTATTTTTGTAAAATATGATGAAAAAAATTTAAAATGTAAAAATATTAATAATAAATACTTTTTTACAAATAACTATAAAAAACTTTTAAATAATAAAAAATATTTAGGTGCGTTTTTCTGGAGTAAAAGTAGACCAAATATCGTACTTATAAAAGGTAGATTAGTTAAAAATAATATAAATTTGAAAAAAGAGTACAACAAATTTGTAGAAGACTATAATAATGAGTACTAAATTTATAATAAGAAAACCTTCTTATCTAATTGCCTTCTCATTACTAATCTCTATCTCTTTGGGGATTTTACTTTATGGTACTATTAAACTAGAAAAAAAATTTGAGAAAAAGATGTTAGATATTTCAACTTCAGATGTTATATCAATATCTAAAAATAGTTCTGAAGTAATAACTTCTCTTTTAAAAGATAGTAAAGATTATGTAACAGATATAAAAACAAATCCCAAGCTATATAAGATAATAGAAGGAAACCTCAGTATTCTTCTTACAAAAAATATTAAATATGCCTACTTACTTTATAGAGATAAAAGAGGTGTTTTTAGATTTTTAATTGATGGTGCACCTGAAAAAGATAAAGCTTTTGTAAATCAAAAATTTGATATTGATAGTCCAAAATGGTTAGAGATTTTTACAGAAAAAAAACCTGTGTTAATTAAACAACCTCTACTTCATCAATTATCAATCACTTATTTGGTTCCAATAATATATAAAGATAATGTCGAACTAATATTAGCAATAGATTTTTCAGTAGAAAAAGTTGAAGATATTAATCAAATTATATCTGTAATAAAATATGCGATTATCACTATTATTTTTATAATAATTTTATTTATAATAGCTTTTATAATTCAAACAATAAAATATATAACTGTTAAAAAGAATGCTTTTATTGATAAATTAACAAACGTATATAATAGAAACTATTTACAAGAATCAAAAGATTTTATAAATTTAACTGATTATATATTAGTAGCTTTGGATATAGATTATTTTAAAAAAATAAATGATACATATGGACATGATGTTGGAGATAAAATCTTAAAACAAATTGCAAATACAATTCAATTTTGTGTAAGAAAAAATGAAGATATAGTTGTAAGATATGGAGGAGAAGAGTTTTTAGCATTAATAAGAACAAAAAGAAAAAAACATCTTCAAGCGCTTAATGTTCTAGAAAGAATATTCACAACAATACAAGAAAAAAAATTTAAAATCTCTTCTGAAGAGTTTATAAATGTTACAGTATCTATTGGAGTAAATCTCTATCCAGGAAAATCAAGAACATTTCAAGATGCTTTTAAATTAGCTGATATCGCTCTTTATAATGCCAAGAATAAAGGGCGTGATAAAATAGAAATATTTTCAAATGAACAAGATAACAATAATTTTTATATGACAATAAATGATGTAAAAGATGCAATTGAAGAAAATAGAGTAACTTGTTTTTATCAAAAAATTATTGATAATAAAAATAAACAAGAATCTCATTATGAAGCTTTACTTAGAATAATTGCACGAAATGGAGATATTATTACTCCTGATAAGATTTTCCCCGTAATCAAAGGAACATTTATTTCAAGAAACATAACTAAAAAGGTTTTAGAGATATGTTATGGAAAACTAAAAGAAAATCCAAATGTATATCTAAATGTAAATCTAAACCCACAAGATATTATAAATGATTCAATTTTAACGATTTTAAAAAACTATGCAAATGAGGAAAATATTGCCAATAGACTAGGTCTAGAGATAGTTGAGAGTGAAGATATTATTAATTATGATGGTTCAAAAAGAAACCTTCTTATGTTGAAAAATTTAGGATATAAACTATATATTGATGATTTTGGAAGTGGATATTCAAACTTTATATATTTAACAGAGATAAAAACAGATTATATAAAAATTGATGGAAGTATCATAAAGAAAATTTTAGAAGATAAAGTATCTTATTTAGTTGTAAAAAATATTGTAAACTTTGCAAAAGAAGCAAATATAAAAGTTGTTGCAGAGTATGTAAGTTCTCAAGAGATATATGAAAAAGTAAGTGAACTAGATATTGAATATTCTCAAGGTTATCTATTTCATCAACCTAAAAAAGACTTTGATTAACAAGGAAGTTTTTACAACTTCCCTGAAATCTCTTCACACCAATCATCAACTCTTTTCTTTGTTAAAGATGATTGATTATCTTCATCAATTACAAGTCCAACAAACTGACCATTTCTAACTGCTGTTGATTCTTCAAAATCATACTCATCAGTTGAAGTGAAACCTACAACTTCATTTCCATCTTTAGAAACTACATCATATATTGTTCCCATAGCATTTACAAATTCATCGCCGTAACTTTCTTGATCACCTAAACCAAATAATGCAATCTTTTTATTTGAAAAATCAATCTCTTGCAACTCGTCATAACAATCATCCCAATCATCTTGTAAATCACCCTCACCCCAAGTTGATACACCTATGATTATAGAATCACATTGCTCCATTTTAGATATTCCATCAGATGCAATATCTATTAACTCAAAATCTTCCAATCTTTTTTTTATCATTTTTGATACAAATTCAGTATTTCCTGTACTACTTGCATAAAAAATAGCTTTCATTTTTTTCCTTTATCTTAATGTTGAACGCATAGAATACGGTATTAATTTAATCATATAATCACTTTTTATCAAATCATCACATTTAATTTGAATGTGTCTATCAAAATTTTCATTTTTTGGATAAACCAAATATACTTGATTAAACTCAGAAGTTTTAATACAATCTACAGCTTTTTTTATATGTTTATCAACTTCAAGCTTATCACTATCTATAAACTCCCAAAAAGTGAATATTTTAGTTTTAAATAAATACTCTTGACTTTTTATATCTATTGAATCAAGATTTACATTCACTTCTCTATTTTCACTAGATTTTAATATTTTATTTACTACAAAATTTTTAAATATCTTTTCCCCATCTAGATATAAAGAATAATTACAATCTTCTAAAATATTTATAAGTTTTGCTGCTGTTGATATTTTTGTCTCTTCTAATGAGTTTTTTAAAGAACAACTATAAAAATTTGGATTTGCATTTACTTTTTTTAAAAAAGAGTTTACTTTATTTGTTGTTTCTACATCTATTTTTGTAATAAAAGATTGTGTGTAAACAGGAAACTGTAAATTTTTCAAAATTTTATTTGAAAATATATCAAACAACGATTCTTTTTTTGCCTTTTTTAACTCATCTTTTGAAAACTTCATATCACAAGATACCTCTTGATTAAAAAGTTTTAAAAACATTAATCTTTTATTTCCCATCGTTTTAAATTTATCAAAAGATGGTAAAAACTCATTTTGTATATCAAAACCTATTTTACTCATTATTTCTTTCCTATTATTCTAATATCTATATTTGTTGAAAACTTATATTTTATAAAGTTGGAATCTAAAATGTGTGCAATAGCTAAAAACTCATCCATATCAGCATTTGATACACTTTTTAGATTTACAATTCTTCTTGTTACTGGCTCATATTTATAGTTTTTGAAATTGTTTAATTCATTAACTACTGCTTCACTCATTTTATTCCTCCTTACACTTATTCATATTTAAAAACTTACATACTTCACAATAAACTGAACTTGCACTTCTTTTTGTACAGATTAAAGGTATATTTTTCTTTTTCGCTTCTTTTCTATATTTATACATTGCATTATGATTTATAAAATCAGTAAGCATAAGAACATAGTCTGTATTTTGAGGAATCTCTTTTCTACAAGCACTCGATTTTTTTCTAGTATCCCAGTGAGTGATTGAAAACTTTCCCAATTCATCTAAAATATTCTTTATAGTATCTATCTTGTCTCCACCTATTATTAATACTGACATCTTATACTCCTTTTATGATAATCAATATCAAAATAATATAATACTAAACCTTAATATTTCCTGATATTGATAACTGTTATCATATATAATCTAATAACTCTTAATAAGTCTATTTTATATATAATACGTTTTATGTAAATAAGTGGAGTTTTTATGCAGAATTTTTTTAAATTTTTTATCTTTTTTATTTTTATACCTTCTTATCTATTTTCAGCGCAAACACTTTTTACTGGAAATATAGAAAAAGCAAAAGAAGAGATACAAACTACTCAAGAAAAGATTAATGAACAATCTATTGATCAAAAAGTAAATGAACAAATTAAAATAGCCCAAGATGTTATTAAAAATATAAATGAAGAAGTCTATTTACTAAAAGAGTTTCAAAATAAAGATTATAATACAAGAATTAATTATCTTGAAAATAGAATTAATTTAAATCAAAAAGAGGATAATAATCTTGCAATCAAAAGAGATGAGATTGAATTACAACTTTTAAGACAACAAGCTCTTTATGAATCAACACTTAAAGATTTAGTTGACGCAAGAAAATCTTTTAAAGATAAAGAATACTTTATTCAGGTTTTAGACAATAACATTGAATATCTTTTAAAAAATAGTTTTGAAAAGTTTCGAATGTTTTATGAAGAAGAAAAAAACAATGATAATAGAATATCAAAAGAGTTAACAGAAAACTATTTAAAACTATTAAATCAATATATTCAACAACTATTTACATTAAGATACTTAAAAGATAATATAAATCAATACAGAACAACAAACTTTTTTATAGATAACTTTAACCTTCAATATATAATATCAACCATAGATTCTTATAAATTCATCTCTTCTTTATCAAAATTTACCTCTTATCATTTTAAAATAACTATTGGAGAAATAGTAATTGTTTTATTAGTTTTACTATTTTTCAAACTTTTTGTTACAAAAGTCATTTCTATATTCATATCTTTATTAAATAAGATTTTTATTGAAAAATATAGAGATGAAGATGACGAAGAGGAAGAGAATAAAGAGATTTTAGAATATATAGAAAACTCTATTAGGAAACCTCTTGTTATTGCACTTTATACCTTATCTATACATATTTCATTGTATATTTTGGTAAAAGACACTCTTTTATTAAATAAAGTTGTACCATGGATAAATACTTTTTACATAGCTCTTTTAACTTGGGCTATTTATGCTTTACTTTCAAATAGTATTACAAGCTTTGCCCAACATCTAGTTGAAAAATATCCAAATGTAAGAAGAGAGATGATTGTCTTTATTCTTAGAATATTAAAAGTTATATTTATACTTTTAGTTATACTGTTTCTTTTTACTCAATTAGGAATTGATATAAAAGCAATCGCAGCATCTCTTGGGGTTGGGGGTATTGCTATAGCTTTAGCTTCAAAAGATACACTAGCAAACTTTTTTGGCTCTTTAAATATTATGAGTGATAATTCATTTTCACAAGGGGATTGGATACTTGCTAATGATGTAGAGGGTACAATTGTGGATATTAGAATGAGAACAACAAGAATAAGAACATTTGACAATGCAATGATAACTATTCCTAACTCTGAACTTGCAAATACACATATAAAAAACTATTCAAAAAGAAGAATAGGTAGAAGAATCAAAATGACTCTTAATATAACATATGAAAGTTCAATTGAGGATATCTATAATCTTAAAAAAGATATTTATGAAATGTTAATTAATCACGCAGGAATTGCCAGTGAAAGAACTATAAAAGAAAGAAGAACAAGAAGATTTGAAGCAATTAAAAGAGAAGATTTAAATGGAGTAAAAAGAAACCTTATGGTTTATATAGATGAATATGGTTCAAGCTCTATAAATATTTTCATCTATTGTTTTTCAAGAAGTCCAGACTGGGAAGATTGGCTAGAGGTAAAAGAGGATTTGATTATAAAAATAAATAAATTAGTAAAAGAAAATAATTGTGATTTTGCATATCCTACACAAACACTATTTATGAAAAATGATTAATCACTTTAATTTTTAGGTATACTTATTTTAAAAACAGCACCTTTTCTAAGGTCTGTTTTATAACTTATCTCTTCATTGAAGACTTCAAGTTTTCCTTGAAATCTATTTTCAATTACATCCTTAACCATAAATAATCCAATGCCAGTGCCTAAACTTTGATGTTTAGTAGTAAAATATGGCTCAAAAATTTTATCTAAAACATTTTCATCTATTCCACCTGCATTATCTTTTATAAAAATTGTATAGAATTTTTCTTCAATATGACTCTCTAAAAAAACAACTTTATTATTTAAGTCTTTACCTACAAAAGCATCTTTTGCATTATTTAATATAGTAACAATAACTTTAATTAATTCATTGAAAGGTCCTTCTATATTAAAGTCCATATCACTTTTAATTCTTAATTCAATATTTGAGGATTTAAAACTATTTAGTATAAAGTTTTCAATTTTAAAAAAAAGTTCTTTATTTGAAAATTTTCTATTTATTTCATCTGTTTTAAAAAAATTTTGAAACTCATTTATTGTTTGAGATAAGTATTGTGTCATATTTACAATTGCAGTCATACCTAAATTAAAATCTTCATCACTTAAAATACCCATCTCTTTTTGTATTTTTATTCCTGAGGCAGCAGTTGATATAGTACTTAAAGGTTGTCTCCACTGATGTGCAATATTTCTTAACATCTCACCCATAGATGCAAGTTTTGCTTGATGAAATAGAAGTTTTTCATTTCTTTTTTTATCATCCTCAAGTTTTAATAGCTCTGTAATATCTTCACCTGAAGATATCATACCGGAAATTGTTTTTTTATCATCATATATATATCTTCTTCTCCAAAGAATTGTTCTTTCTTTATTATCTGAACAAATAACATTATATTGAATCTTTTCAGAGATATCTTCTTTATTGTTAATTGAATTTACAAAATCAAATATCTCTTTTTGTCTATCTTTTTTTCCAACAAAATTATTAAACCAATTCTTTCCTAAAATAGAATGCTCTTCATAATCTAAAATCTCACAGGTTTTTCTATTAACTAAAGTGATATTACCTTGTTTATTTACAACAACAATAGCAACATCAACTATATCTAAATATAACTGCATAGTTTTTGTTTGCTCTAAAATAGTATCTTGAATATTTTTTCTTTTTGAGATATCAGTTACAAACCCCAAAGTATATAGAAATTTTCCATTACCATCAAAAATATGATTTATAAAAATTTCTACCCAGATAATTTTTCTATCTTTTCGTACATATCTTTTTTCTAAAGTGTAACTATTATTTTCTTTTTGTTGAGTTTTATTGTATAAGACTAAACTTTTACCCTTATCATCTTTATAAGTAATATCTGAAAAATTTGATTTAAGAAGTTCCTCTTTAGTATAAGCTAATATTTCACAAAATTTATTATTTACTTTAAAGAAATTACCCTCTTCATCTAAATAAATAATCCCTACTCGTGAATGTTCAAAAAGAAACTTATAATCTTGTTCTAAATTTTCAAATTTTATATCCATTTTATCTTTCAACCAACATATCTGCTTTAGTTTTAAGTTCCCTATTTAAAAACTTTTCTTCTCGTTTAGTAAATTTTTTTTCTTTTATTGATTCTTCATTATCTACTTTTTTAGTTTTTGATAGATTGTTCTTTTTCTCTTCTTTATTCTCTTTTTTGAATAAAGTTAAAATCAAATATATTGAAAAAAGTATATTAAATATTATTATAAACCATTTGAACAAAATAGCTATTTCCAAATACTCTAACTTCTCTTTTAAAGTTAAATATTGAACTATATCAGAATATATAGCATTAGCAAATATTACAACTATTAGTAGAAAACTAATTAAAAGTACTTTTCTTCTAAATTTATAAAGATAATACCAAAAAACTGCTGACTTAACTTGTTTAAACATACTAAAACCTACACTAAAAAGTCTAAACCTAAAAGAGCTAAAGCACCAACTAAAGATTTTGTTTTTAAATCATCTTTGATTTTATTCTCTTCATCTGCAATAATAATTTCTAACTCTTCATCAGTATAATCATCAAATGTTTTATGATGCTCTGCAAGTCTAGCTTTTGTACTTAAAATAGCTTTTTCTCTAATTTTATTTTTAATAGATTTTTTTAATTCCTTACCTTTTAATGAAGGGTAATCAAAAGCTTTAGTAACATTTTCAGAAGCTAGGTTTAATAGTTTTGTTGATTTTTCTTTTACTCGATTTTTTATGCTCATTAATAAAATCCACCTACCTTTTCTTTATTATATCATCTTTATTTGTTAACTTCTCTTTCAATTCTGATGCTGTTTTAATTATATCAACTCCATACTTATCCCTTAAAGATTGTAATTTATTAGTAAGTTCTCTCTTTTTAATATCCTCTTCATACTCAAATATATTGTATGTAAACTCTTTTGGTTTTGAAAAATTTGAAACAGTAAGGTTCAACTGAACTACACTATGAGTTGGATGTATATCATTTTCAAGAAAAAGTGTTTTCATCTTTGCTTTAAAATCACTCTCATTAAAAATCCTATTAACATTTACATAGTTTTTAGATTTTGTATTTGATTCATATTTTATTTTTATAGCATATGTTAAAGGGTTTACATCACTTTTTTTAACTATAAAACATAAATATCTTGATAAGATTATTACTCTTCTTAATAACTCCTGCCTATCATAAATCGGATCAAAAGTTCTACCTATACCTATTGATTTTTTATCTCTTTGCTGTATAAGTTGAGTATCATTTATTCCACAAACTCTATTGTATAAATCTATTCCTGGTTTTTTCCATGAATAAAACAGATTTTTTTTATTTTTTATATCTCCTAGAGTTTTTATTCCATAACCTTGAAGTTTCTGCTGATATCCTTTTCCAATGCCAGGAAACTCTTTTATAGGGATATCTTTTAGAAATTCGTCCATATCCTCTTTTTTTATATATCTTACACCATCAGGCTTTGCATATTCAGTTATCAATTTTGCTAAATATTTTGAATGGGCAATTCCAATTGAAATAGGAAGTTTTAACTCTTTTAAAATCTTTTCTTTTAAATAATATGCAAACTCTACAACCTCTTCCTCACCTATATACCCTCTTACGTCACCAAAAAATTCATCTATTGAAAATTGTTCTACTAAAGGGATTTCATAAGATAAGAGTTTATATAGTTTTTGAGAAAGTTCATGATACAATGGATAATTTGGGGAAATCATTTTAAGATTGGGACAAAGTTTTAAAGCTTCGTTAACACTCATTGCAGTTTTAACTCCAAACTCTCTTGCCTCATAAGATGAAGTTGTGATTATTCCTCTTATTTTTCCATTTTCATCTACAAAATAATCATTAAAAGTTTTTTCACCCTCATTTGTTAATATAGTACTTACAAAAGCACCATTATTTTCACTAATTTTACGAACCTCTTTTTTCGTTGAAAAAATATTTAAATTACTTCTTCCTCCAACCGCAACTGGAATATTTTTTAAACTATTATCTAAAGTTCTATGGGCTGATACAAAAAAGCAATCTAAATCTAAGTGTAAAAACATAGTGTAATTATATCCATTTTTATTTCATATTGCAATAAAATTGCAATATGAAATTTTATAAATAACTATCAATTTTTGTTTTTAATTGTTTAACTAGCTTATGTAGCTCTTCTTTATCAGATTTTTCTGACTCTAATTTCTCTAAGATTTCACAAACCTCATCTAAACATACATTTAAAGCAGAGTTTTTAATATAATGAGCTTTTTGAGACACTTCATTAAAGTTTGATTCAAAGACATAAGATTCTAGTTCTTTCATATCTTTTTTTATATCTTTTTTGAATTTATCAATAATCATATTTACGATAGATTCACTAATACCTAATTGAGTCATAATCTTATTTGTATCAAACTCCAATTTTTCTTTTAAAGATAAGTCTTCTAAATCTATTTTTTCTGCCTCTTGAACTTCTAGGTTCTTTTTTAAAAACTTATCAAATACCTCAATTAAATGTTCAGTATTTACCGGTTTACTTAAATAGCCATTCATACCTAGATCTAAAAATTTTTCTTTATCCCCTTTAATTGCATTTGCAGTAAGGGCAATAATTGGTATCTTAGATAAACTATTTTCTTCTTCATATTTTCTTATTGCTTTGAAAGATTCAATACCATCCATAACTGGCATATTTATATCCATCAAAATTAAATCATATCTCTTTTCTTTAAAAGCTTCAAAAGTTTTTAGTCCATTATCTTTAAGTTCAAAATCAATATTTAAACTATTTAATATATACGAAATCAATTCTTGATTTGCATTATTATCTTCTGCAACTAATACTCTTCCTTGTAATTCTACATTATTTGTAGAATCTTCTATAATAGTCGTATTATTTTTCATTAACAACTCTTGTAAACTATCATTTACTTTTGAAGCATAAAAAGGTAAAGAGATAAATTGTTCATCAATATTTGGTGTTATATTTAAAGCATCATCTTCATATTCCAACAAAATCAATTTTGGAATATTTTTATATTTTTCTCTTATATTTTCAAGTTCTAAGTTATTTTTATAAGGATAAACTAAAATATAATCCTCTTGAACACTATTAATAGTTCCAAAGATATTCAAATATCTTTTTATATAATGGTAAGTATCATTTTTAATATCTAAAACTTTAAAATTCAGTTTATTTAGGTAATCTTTCGTTTCAAAAATTGTAGCTTCACAAGTATTAAAAGATAGATCAAAGTAGAACTTTGTCCCTTCATCAACTACACTATCAATAAAAATTGTTGAATCAAGAGACTCGATAATATGTTTACAAATACTAAGACCTAAACCTGTACCCTCATATACTCTATTTGACATATTGTCTACTTGTATAAAAGGTTCAAATATAGTTTCTAGTTTTTCTTTTGGTATTCCAATACCTGTATCAATAACCTCAAATCTAATTTTTACATCATTTCCACTATCTTCTAAAACAAAAATATTTAGTGTAACTAATCCTTTTTCAGGAGTAAATTTTATGGCATTACTTAAAAGATTGGATAAAACTTGTCTTACTCTAACCCCATCTGTTCTAACACATAAAGGGATTTTATAATCTAAATTAAATATCAGTTTAATATGCTTTTCTAAAGCTCTTTTTGAAAACAGTTCAACAACATGTTCACTAATAAAATATATATCTGTTTCCTCTACACTAATTTCAAAATTTCCACTTTCAATTTTAGAAATATCAAGTATGTCATTTATAATTGTAAGTAAAGTATTAGCACTTGAATGTATTATTTTTAATTGTTTTACAACAGTTGAATCCAAGTTTTTACTTTGTGTTAATACATCTGAAAAACCAATAATTGCATTTAACGGTGTACGAATTTCATGAGACATATTAGCTAAAAATACTGATTTTGCTTCATCAGCTTTTTTTGCTCTTTGTAAAGTCTCTCTTAAATAAGCTGTTCTTTGTTCTATTTGTTCTTCAAGAGTATGATTAATATCTTGTAACTCTTTTGTTTTTTCATCAACTTTCTCTTCCAAATGTAAATTTAAAGCTTTTTGGTCTTCAACTAAAGCTTTAATTTGAAAAGCCATATCATTAAAAGATTGTTCAAGCTTTCCAATCTCATCATTTGAAGATATTTCTATTTGGTAATCTAACTGTTTATTCGAGAATTTTTTTGTTGCTATTAATAGATTAGATATTTTTTTACTAATATAATTTGACATCCAAATAGCCACTGCAATAATGATAATAATCATTACAAAAGTTACAAGTGTTAGTTCATTTATTAAATTTTTTATATACTCTTTTATTTGTATAGTATTTTCATTAACAATATCTTTCATTGCGTTTGTTTGACTATTTAAAATCTTTTTTACATTCTCTTTTGTCTCATTTGCTGCAGCATGAAATTCATCAACATTTGCCCCTAAAGTGATAAATCCAAATCCTCTTTTAGTATCTCCATATTTACCTGTATAATATGGAATAGTAGCAGCAGTAGTTAACTTCCATACTTTACTCCAATAAATAATAAAAGATCCAAATCCACCATTTTGTGTTACTTGCATCCAACCTTTGCACTGAGGTGCAAAATTCAAATATCTACAGTCTAAGCCTACATTACCATCAGATACTAATTGTTTTATATTTGGTTTTTTCTTTAAACTTTGTTCCTCAAAAGTTGGATATGTTGATAAAAACTCATTTATCTCTTTTCCAGACTCTTGGTATTTTTTCGCAATATCTGCACTTAACCAAGGCATCTCTCTTTTTCCTGTTTCTTTATTAAAACCATTAATAAAATAATCTCTTGGATGGGAAATATTTCTACCTTTATAATCCCACATAAAAGTATAGTTACCCTCACTTGCATCAGAAATATCTTGTTTTGCATTAATATTTGTAGGACTTGATGTATCTGTGAATTGCATAATATGTTCATGATCTAAAGCTAAAGAAACATACCCTTGTTTTTTACCATTTTTATATACAGGAGTAACAAATCTAATAATACCCTCAAATCTTTTTCCTACAGGATTCTCTTTTCCTGCGTATGCATATTTTTCAGGTTTAAACTCTATTTTTGCTTTTTGGGCTTTCTCTTTAGTAAAAGTTCCTATTACTTTTGTTTTGACATATTCTCCAATTACATCGGATACATAGATTTCATCTTTTTTTAGGTTTTGAACCTCTTTAAAATAATCTTCTGAATTGATATAAGTATTTTTTTTATTTGAAATATTATGAAGTTTTTTATCAATCTGAGATACTTTATATATCTCTTTTCCATTTAGGTCAAAATATGAAACTTCTTTATAGATAGGGATATTTTTTGTTTTATATTTTATTGGGTCTATATAACTAAATTCTCTTTCATTATCTTTTAAATCAGCTGTAGTTTTATCTCTTTTTATTTTTTCTTTTTCTATTGGGTCTACCCATGTATTAGTACTATCATCATAAATATATTTGTTATGAATTATAATATCTCTATTTTTACTATTATAAAACTCTTTTAATACCTTTTGATTTAAATCTAAATTTGAAAGTAGTTTAATATCACTATCTCTTTCATATAAAAATTGTGCAACATTATTTGCTATTTCATAAGATAATCTTTCTAAAGCTAATTGTGATTTTTTATCTAGATTTTTTATACTATCTTCAATAGATTTATTTGCAGTATTTATTACTATCTCTTTATTTTGATTAAAAAGATACCTTGTACTGTCTTGAATATAATTATCAAGTTTTAATGCACCTTCATAGGCTATATAAGCGATTAAAAGAAGAGGGATAACCTTTATAACTATAAAAAGAAGAATTAATTTTGCTTTTATTGATAGATTTTTCATTTTATAGCCTTTATTTTATTACTTTATTTATCTCTTTACTTATCATAGTAAAAACCTCTAATTTTTCATCTTTATTTAACTCTTCAATTTCAAGCTTAGTTAAATAATCTGATACCTCATCTAATGCAACATTTAAAGATGAATTCTTAATATAATGGGCTTTTTGAATAATATTTTCTTTATCTTCATTTAGAATATATTTTTCTAATTCATCTAAATCTTTTTGAATCTCATTTTTAAATTTATTAAATATCAAATCTGCAATATTTTCACTTACACCTAACTTTTGTACAATTTTTGAAACATCTACAGTTCTATTTTCTTTTATCTCTTCTTTTGATTCACTTTTTGCAGTTAAATACTCTTTGAATATATCTTTTAGTTCAAAAGTATTAATTGGTTTACTTAGATAACCATTCATTCCTAATGTTAAAAACCTTTCTTTATCACCTTTTATAGCATTAGCAGTAAGAGCAATAATAGGTGTAGCATTTAAAGCTTCAATTTTTTCATATTCTCTTATTTTTAAAAAAGATTCAATTCCATCCATAATAGGCATATTAATATCCATCAAAACCAAATCATAGTTATTATTTTTGAAAGACTCATAAGCTTCTTTTCCATTTTCTTTAATATCAAACTCTATTCCCATATCATTTAATATGTATGTAATTAATTCTTGATTAGCTAAGTTATCTTCAGCAACTAAAATTTTTCCACTAAATTTATCATTTGAACTTACTTGAATTTGTTTTCTTTTATTGTTAGATTTTCTTAATAAATCTTGCAATGAATCATTTACTTTTGAAGCATAAAAAGGTAAGGATAATCCAGTTTCATTGTTTTTAAAATCAAACTCTAATATATCTTTTTCATATTCAAAAAGTATCAATTTAGGAACTTGCTTATATTTTTGTCTAATCTCTTCGATATCATTACTTTTATAATCACAAACTAAAATATCAGGATTCTCTTTACTATCAATTTGACCAAAAATATTTAAATATCTTTTTACATAATGAAAAGAATCTTCTTGTTTATTTAATACCATAAAATTTAAACCATTTGTAAAAGAATCATTTTCTTTAAACTCTTTTTTACATACCTTACTTTTTAAAAGAAAAGAAAATTTTGTTCCCTTACCAACTTCACTTTCTATCTCAATTTTTGAATCTAAGGCTTCTATAATATGTTTAGAGATACTTAAACCTAAACCTGTCCCTTCAAACTCTCTATTTGATTTATGGTCAACTTGAATAAATGGATCAAATATTTTTTCTATTTTCTCTTTTGGAATACCAATACCTGTATCTTCTACTGTAAATCTTAATTTAACTTTACTTTCATCAAGAGATTCAACACTAATATTAAAATCAACAAGCCCTTTTTGGGGAGTAAATTTTATAGCATTACTTAAAAAGTTTGATAATACTTGTCGTATTCTCACACCATCAGTTATTAGACAAAGAGGGATTCTTTGGTCAATATCAAAAATCAATTTTATATCTTTTTCATTTGCTCTTTTTGAAAATAATTCAACCACATGTTCACAAATATAAAATATATCTGTTTCCTCTTTTGCTATTTCAAAATTCCCACTTTCTATTTTAGAAATATCTAAAATATCGTTTATTATTGCTAAAAGTGAATTTGCACTACTATGTATAATATTAGATTGTTTTTTACTTTGTGTATCTATCTTACTTGAGTTTCTCAATACTTCAGAAAAACCTATAATCGCATTTAAAGGTGTTCTAATCTCATGGGACATATTTGCTAAAAATATTGATTTTGCAGCATCTGCTTTTTGTGCTTTTTGTTTTGACTCCACTATATCTGTAATATTTAATCGAATAGCTAAAAACTCTTCTATATCATTATTATAATCAAGTATTGGAACAATTGTAGTATTTACATAATAAGCAGTTCCATCTTTTGCTTTATTTTTAACTTCACCTTTCCAGATTTTTTTAGCTTTTATTGTTTTCCATAAATTTTTAAAAATAGCTTTTGGCATATCTTCATGCCTAATAATATTATGACTTTTTCCTAAAAGTTCCTCTTCTTTATATTTAGAAATTCTTACAAATTCATCATTAACGTAAGTGATAATGCCATTTTTATCAGTTTTAGAAACTATAGCACTTGTATCAACTGCTTTTTTATATTGATTTAATAATTTTATAGTGTTATTTAAAGTTGCTGTTCTATCTTCTACTTCTTTTTCTAATTGAACTTTTATTTTTTTATGTTCATTTGTTCTTTTTATTGAAATAACTGTGTAGTGTACACCTAAAAGTAAAATTACAAATGAAAATATATACATCAATATATTAAGCTCTTTTGAACTTAAGAGAACTCCATTTTCAAAAGGTATGCTTATTTCAATCACACCTCTTACATCTCCAATATTCCAATCTTTCTTGGGACTATCCACTCTGTTATTGTGACACTCAACGCACGTATTGTCTAATAATACATCAGCAACGGCTAATCTAAATGTTCTTTTATTATCAATTATTACATCTTTTTTATATATATCATCTGGATTATTTACTAAATAAGCTAATGAATCTTTTTCAAATTTATCAAGTTTTCTATCTTTTCTATTAGGATAAGGATAATCACTATAGATTTTTATCTTCATACCATTTTCTGGAAGTATTAAACTTAAGTCATGCATCATTGTAGCAGATAAAGGCACAGTTCGATATGATTCTTTGTGATTATAATCAACATCAATAGTTGTGTTGTTTCTTATTTTATCTACAACATTACTTGTATAATATATTCTAGTTTTTTTTAAATAATTTAATGTTTTTACAGCTTCATCTGTCATGTGTTCAATTTTATTTGTATATGAATGTTTTGGAATAACAACAAATACAATAAATGATAAGAATATAGAGATTACAAATACAGGTCCCACATAAGGGTCAAAGATAGGGGAAAAGATTTTTTTTAATTTCATATAATACCTTAAATTACTTCTTAAGTGTAACTTATAATATTTTATTATTTATATACTTAAAGTATAGTTTTTATTAGCTTATTAAAGCAATAGAATGAACAATTTTAGTTATAATTTTAATTACTAATTATTAAAGGATTGAACATCAAATTAGAACCATGTAGAAACTGTAAAAGTGAGATTAAACCAAAGCTTAGAAGATGCCCATATTGTGGAATATTAAATCCCACAGTAAAGTTAAAAGAGATTTTTATTGGAATTGCAGTTGTCTTAATAGCTATGTCAATAATAACTTATTTTATGCCTCAACAATAATAATTAAAGAGTTATTTTCTAACAACTCCAAATACAAAACCAAGTGCAAACCCAATAAAGTGAGAATACCAAGCAATTGGAAGTCCTATTAAAATAGGTGCAACAGAGATTATAAGAATCCAAGTGATTATCCCTTTTCTTTGATATTTATCAAAATAGGCAATATATCCCATTAATACACATATAGCACCTGAAGCTCCTACTAAATTTACTTGATTATCAAGATAATAGATATAAAGATAACTTAAAAGTGAAGTTAAAATTCCCCCTACAAAATATATTAGTAAAAACTCTTTTTTACCTCTATACTTTTCTATTAAATTACCAAATTGATATAAAACAAACATATTCATAGCGATATGTCCAAAACCTCCATGAGAAAACATTGAAGTTAGAGGTTGCCAATAAAATCCTGCATGGGTGAAATATAAATTTAAACCTAAATATAAACTTCCATATTGAATATTTGTTTGTACTAAAAACATTATAATAGTTATTACAATAATAATATTTGTACTTGTAAAATCTTTAGTTTTTAACATAATTTTTATAAACCTTTATTGAACATTCTATTCTATCTTTTATCGCATTTTCATACATAAATTTAAAATCACTTTCAAATCTTAATAACTCTTTTGAATTTATTCTAAAAGAACTTATCAAAGTTCCAGCACTTAGTCTATCACTATTTTTATTTTTTTCATCTTTTTCTATTAATTCATATCTAATTTTTAAGTATTTTTCAATATTTTTTTTAGGTTTTACACCAATTAAACTCTCATAATAACTATTTAATGAAGAGAGCTTAACTACATCTTCAATTGTTGATTTGTTTTCAAGTTTTAAATATGAACCTTCAACTTTATAATAACCTTTATTTAAAGCTTTTTGTGACTTTTTTAAAAGATTTAAATCTAAAAGACTTACTTTTGTAAAAGTATCAAGTTCACAGGGAAGTTTTTCAATTTTTAAAATATTTTCTTCTTGGGAAAAATAATTACTATATAAAATGATAGTTATAGATATTAATACGATTGAGGCAAAGGTAAAAAAGTTATTTACAACTTGACTATCACTTGCCCCAGATCTTCTCATTTAATTATATCAATGCCTCTTTTAAGACATCATCAATGGTATCAACTGCTTTGATTTCCATAGCTTCTTTAACTTCTGTAGGGATTTCATCTAAATCTCTTTGGAAATTTTTTCTTGGAATTAATGCTAGTTTCATTTTAGCTTTATATGCAGCAATAAGTTTTTCTTTTAATCCTCCAATTGGAAGAACTTTTCCAGTAAGAGTAAGCTCACCTGTCATACAAACATCTGACCGAACTTCTCTTTGGCTTAAAATAGAAGCTATCGTTGTAGCCATTGTAATACCTGCACTTGGTCCATCTTTTGGTGTTGCACCTTCAGGAATATGTAAATGTATATCAAATCTTTTATAAACCTCACTTGGTTCAAGATTTGTATTTTCTTCTTCCTCTTTTAAAGTTTTTGGAATAATATTTTTATCTATTTTTAATTTCTTGTTGTCTATAAGAAGTTTTACAACTGAATATGAGATTCTTGATGATTCTTTCATTACATCTCCCATATTTCCAGTTACATTTAAGATACCTTTTCCTCTAAGCTTGATAGCTTCAGTTTTTAATACATCTCCACCAACTGATGTCCAAGCTAAACCATTTGTAACTCCAATAGAGTTTTTCTTATCAGCTGGGTCAATCTCAAATATTGGGTTATCTAAAAACTCTTTAATATTTTTAGTGTTGATTGATACTTTTTTAAGCTCTCTATTTTTTAGTAACTTCTTAACAGCTTTTCTAAATAATTTAGCAAAAACTCTTCTAAGATTTCTAACTCCTGCTTCCCTTGTATATTTAGAAATTATAGTTTCAATAGTTGTTTTTGATAATGCTATTTCGTTTCTTTTTAAACCATGTTTTTCTAACTCTTGAGGTATTAAATAATCTTTAGAGATATGATATTTTTCATTTGGAGTATAAGATGACATTTCAATAAATTCCATTCTATCTCTAAGTGGTGCAGGAATACTTCTAACATCATTTGCTGTTGCCACAAATATAACTTGTGATAAATCAATCGCAAAATTTAAATATAGGTCTCTAAATTCATTATTTTGTTCAGGGTCTAAAACCTCTAACATAACTGCTGTTGGATCACCTCTATGGTTTGCTCCAAGTTTATCAATTTCATCAAGTACAACAACAGGATTCATAGATTTTGCATCAACTAAACCTTTTACAATTCGTCCAGGCATAGCCCCAACATATGTTCTTCTGTGTCCTCTTAACTCATTTACATCTTCCATTCCACCTAAAGCAACTCGTACAAGTGGTCTTTTTAAAGCTTTTGATATAGAGTTTGCTAATGATGTTTTACCAACACCAGGAGGTCCTACAAAACATAATACAGTACCTTTTGACTTAAGATTCTCTATTTTTCTCTCTTCTAACATCTCTTTAACAGCAAAATACTCAGCAATTCTCTCTTTTGGTTTTTCTAAAGAATAGTGGTCTTTATCAAGTTGTTCTTCTACATTTTTAACAGATATTTTCTCATCTGCATATTCCCCAAAAGGTATATCTAATACATTTTCTATATAAGTTTGAAGTAGTGAACTATCAGGTGAATCCTGATGCATTCTACTTAACTTTTCAATTTGTTTTTTTGTTTCTTTATAACCATCTTTGGGCATAAAAGGTTTTATTTTTTTTAACTTCTTTTTATAAGCTTTTATCTCTACATCTTTTTGATTATCAGAACCAAGCTCTTTTTGTATAGCTTTAATTTGTTCTTTTAAGAAGTAATCTTTATGTGTTTTTTCAATCTTTGAGTTTACTTTTTGAGTAATCTCTTTTTGGATTTTAAAACTCTCAATCTCTTTTTTAATAGTCTCTATTATCTCTAATAATCTTTTTTCAATATTTGTTTCAGAAAAAAGTTTATACGCTTCCTCTTTTTTAACTCTTAAAACTGAAGAGATTAAATCTGCAATTCTTGAAGCTTCATCATTTTCTTCTATTGTTTTAATTAAATCTGCTGGAAACTTTGAGTTGATTCTTGATAGTTTTTTTACTTGTTCAATTAATACATCAACAATAGAATCAACACTCTCTTTTGAATACTCTTCATCTACAAGTTTATCTACATAAGCATGTGTTGGATTTTCTTCATCAAAGTTTTTAATATAACCTTTTGTTAATCCTTGAAAAAGTACTTTAATCTTACCATCGGGAAGACTTACTTTTCTCATAATATTTCCAACAACTCCTACATCATAAAAGCTATCTTTTTCTCTTTTTCCCTCAAATCCTGGTTTACTTACAGTAACAATAACTAATTTATTCTCTTCAATTGCATTTTCCACTGCTTTAATATTGTCTTCATTATTTAAAAATAGTGGTGCAATCATAAAAGGATATAAAAATACATCATCTTCAATAATTAATGGTATACTTTGAGGAAAAGAATCGTAATTTTCTAACTCCATAAAAACTCCTAAAATTTATAGTTTCTTAAAATAATATATCTCTTTCAAATGGGTATCTATAAAAAGGAACATCAACTGGCTCAATTTCTTCTGGGTTAACCCAAGATTTTTTTACTTTTTCATTATATAGTTTTGCTGCCTTTGGCTTATCAAGTCTTTCATATAAATCAGCAATCTCTTTATCTAATGTAGCTTTTGCCATATACAATCTTGCATTCATAGTATTTACTAAAGGTGTATAAGGTGATCTTGGAAAATTTTTAATAAAATCTTCAATTTGAGAAATAGTATCTTCAATCAATTGTTGATCTCTTAAATCATATGCAAAACCTTGAAAGTTTGCTTTAATTTTTAAGTATCTTACATAATCAATATTTTTACTAAGTGCAAATCTTTTTATATATTCATCTAAATAGAAATTTGCCAATTCATACTCTTCTTCATCAATATGTGCATTTGCAAGTATTAACAATGCGGTTGAAAGAAGTGGAGAATTTCTATGCTCACTCTCTAAAGAGATATATGTATCATCTGCATCTTCTAAAAATCCAGTACTTATCTCATCTGCCATTTTGTTGTACCAATATAAAGCTGGCTTATCAAACTCTTGAATTTTCTCAGATTTTTGGGAACAAGCTGAAAATACAAAAATTAAACTTGTTGCTAAAAACAGATTAGTAAACTTTAAATAATTACCCATTAAATAATCCTTTTTTATCTTAAAAAAGATATTTTATCTAATAAAACCTTGCTATTTTCTTACTTTTTTTGACCTAAATTTCTATATTAGTTATAATATAAAAATTAATTAAATTAAGAGGAATTATATGAAACTTACATTAATTGGAAATGGCTTTATGGCGCAAGCTCTAGCTAAAGGATTAACTAAAAACTTTGAAGTTGAAATTATTGGAAGAGATATTAATAAACTAAAAAAAGTTAAAGAGGCTATCCCTACTGTTGAAATAAAAGAACTAGATGATACAGAAGATATTACAGATAAAAATGTGATATTTTGTGTAAAACCTTACGCTTTACAAAGTGTTGCAGCAAGATTAGAGGGTAAAGCAAATATACTATTTTCAATCTTAGCCGGGACTACTTTAGAAAGCCTAAGAAAACAAATTAAATCAAAATATTATGTTAGAACTATGCCTAATGTAGCAGCATCTGTTAGTAAATCTGCTACAACAATAACAGGGGATAAAGAGGTTAAAAAAATAGCTTTAGAGCTATTTACTTATATTGGAAAAGCTGTTTGGGTTGATACTGAAAAAGAACTAGATGTGGCAACTGCAATTGCAGGAAGTGGTCCAGCATTTTTATGTTTAGTAGCAGAAGCTCTAAGTGATGGTGGAGTAAAAGCAGGTTTAAATAGAAGTGTAAGTAATGAATTAGTTCAAGGGCTTTTTGAAGGTTATGCAAAATTATTAGAAAATAACCATCCAGCAATCATCAAAGATTCTGTAATGAGTCCAGGTGGAACAACAGCAGCAGGTGTAGCAAAACTTGAAGAGGGTTCAATAAGAAGTAGTATGATAAAAGCTATTGAAGCTGCACATGAAAAAGCAGTTGAAATTGGAAAAAAATAGTTTTTCTCTTATTGAAACTTTATTTAGTATAGTTTTATTAAGTATTGTCATAGTAGGGTTTAGTAAATACTCTTACTATGATAATTTTGATAGAGAATTTAATAAATTAAACGATATAGATAACTCATTTAATACTAAAAATTATAATTCAAACTTTCAAACAAACCCTAAAACAATTCAAATAATTATAAACGACACAGAAGAAAAAAGTATAAATATAAATCAAATAAGCTATAAAGATGAAAGAATTGAGCTTGTAAAATATGAAATCAAATAAAGCATTTTCACTTTTAGAGTTAATCTTAGTTATATCTATCTCCTCTTTTGTGCTTATTTTTGTATTTAAATTTTCAAAAGATTTGTATTTTGCTGAAAATGAAACTAAAAAAATCTCTATTTTGAAAATAGATTTAAATTCAACAAAAATAATCATAGAAAAAAATCTTCCAGATATAATAAATAAACTTGAATATAAAGATAAAACCTTGTATATTGATAATAATATTTTATTAAAAGAGGTAAGTAGTTTTTCCCTTATGAAGGGGACAAAAAAAGTTATTATAGATATTACATTAGATGATAAAATCTCACAAAAATGGGAATTTGAACTATGAAAAAAGATAAAAAAGCTTTTATTCTTTTTTCAACACTAATCTTGATTTTTATCTTCTCAATAATTTCTATAAAAATATTTGAAAATAAAAGTATAAGTTCAATAAATATCTCAAATCAATACAATTATATACAAGCAAAAAATCATCTAAAATTTCTTGAAAAATATATTTTAAGTATAGAATCTTTAGATTTAATCGACAAAATAAAAATTAGAAACAAAAAGTTTAATATCATAGCTTTAATAGAAAAGAAAGAAGAGAATTTTGAGATTGAATTGATTGTAAAAGCTAAAAATAACAATATACGAGTTTATAAAAGAATTATTATATAACTCTTTTATAATATTATATCTAAAACTTTTTTTGCTAAATTTAAAGCTTTACTTCTGTGAGAAAACTCTTTTTTTATTTCATGGGGTAATTCTCCTAAGGTTTTATCAAAGCTATCAGGGATAAACATAGGATCATAACCAAAGCCCTTGTCACCAATCTCTTTATCAATTACATTACCATGCATCCAGCCATGTACTGTGTAAACTTCATTTTTGAAAACAATAGCTATACAAGCAGTATAATATGCCTTTGTTTTTTTAATATTTTTCTTTTTTAAATTTGAGATTAACTTTGCATTATTTTTTTTGTCATCGGCATCAACACCTGCATATCTAGCTGAATATATTCCTGGTTCATCGTTTAAAGCAGGAACTGAAATTCCACTATCATCAGAAATTACTACTATATTTTTATCTCCAATTTTTTCATATATCTCTTTTGCTTTTTTTACTGCATTTGCTTTAAAAGTATCACCATCCTCTACAACTTCATACTCACCTATTAAATTTTTAAAAGGTATTATCTCTTCATTTGGAAGAAGTTTTTTAAACTCTTCAATTTTTCCTTTATTACTTGTAGCTAAAACTATTTTCATAATTTTCCTTTTAACACTATTATTAACTTTATTGCTATATAATTTTTTCTTTATTTTAACTTATGGGATTATATATGATTAAATCTATTTTACCACTTAGTTCTATTATAGCACTAAGATTTTTCGGACTTTTTATAGTTCTTCCTGTTTTATCAGTATATGCTATTAATCTATATGGAGCAACAACTACTTTAGTTGGTGTTGTTGTTGGAGGATATGCTTTAACACAAATGATATTTCAAGTTCCTTTTGGAATTATGAGTGATAAACTAGGAAGAAAAGGTACAATTATCACAGGACTTATTCTTTTTGGTATTGGTTCAATATTCTGTGCAATTGCAGATGATATTTTACTTCTTATGTTAGGAAGATTTCTACAAGGGGCAGGAGCAATAGGTGCAGTAGTAACTGCAACAATTAGTGATTTAGTAAAAGAGGAACAAAGACCAAAAGCAATGGCAACAATGGGAATGGCTATTGGTATGAGTTTTGCTGCTTCAATGATTTTAGGACCAACTATCAGTTCTTTTGCTGGTGTTGAATCTTTATTTTATTTAACAGCTGTTATCGCTTTTGGTTCAATTTTTATTTTAATTAAATTTGTTCCAAATCCACCTCAAATAATTCACTCAAATCCAACGGACAAGCAATTAATACAAGTTTTAACAAATAAAAACTTAATCAAAATGAATATAACAAACTTTTTACAAAAAGGTTTAATGACATTTGCATTTATGATTATTCCAATGGTATTAATAAATAATTTCCAATGGCAAATGTCAGACTTATGGAAAGTTTACCTTCCTGCAATGATTTTTGGTGTATTAGCAATGGCACCTGCAGCAATTTTAGCAGAGAAAAAAGGTAAATTCAAAGAGATTTTAGCTGTAGGGATTGTATTTTTTGCGATATCATATTTACTTATAGGTTTAAGTTCAACTGCTCTTGTTTTTGTAATTGGAGTAGTGATATTTTTTATTGGGTTTAATATGCATGAACCTATTATGCAATCTCTTGCTTCAAAATTTGCAAAAGTTCACCAAAGAGGCTTAGTATTAGGTATCTTTAATGCACATGGGTATTTAGGTACATTTATTGGAGGTGTTTTAGGTGGTGTTTTCTTTGAGAAAGTATCTTTATCTTCATTAGTTATGGTTATTGCTGTAATTTGTATTATTTGGATTATTTTAATTTTGACAATGCCTAATCCATCAAAGAAAAAAACTCTTTATGTACCTTTAACTACTCAATCAGAAGATAAGAGTAAAAATCTTGATAAAATTTCTGAAATTGATGAATGGTATATAAATGATACAGAACAAACTATTGTAATAAAATATGATAGTGAATTGATTGAAGAAGATATGATTCTAAATACACTAAAACCTTAATGAAATCTAACTACTTTAATATAAATGGAACTAAAAAAAGATTTATTTTAATAAGTCTAATCTTAGTTTCATTTTCTTCTTTATCACTATTTGCAAACGATGACTTTAGTATTTCAAATACAACTATAGAAAAAATAGGTTTGAAATATGGGAAGAAAGCAAAAAAAAGAGTTCAGCTTTGGAATCAAACAATGAATAGTGTTAAATCAAAAAATATTTTTTATAAACTAAAAGAGATAAATGATTTTTGGAATAAGATACAATATCGAAAAGATTCAAAAGTATGGCAAAAAAAAGATTATTGGGCATCACCTTTTGAGTTTCTAGCCGTAGGTGCTGGTGATTCAGAAGATTATGCAATAGCAAAATATATTAGCCTTTTAAATTTAGGTATCTCTGATAAAAAGCTAAAAATAATTTATATAAAAAACTCAACAGAAAAAAAACATGCAGTTTTAACATATTTTCATAAAAGTGATTCTAAACTCGTTGTTTTAGACAATCTAAATAAAAGTCTTACATTAAAAATAAAAAAAGAGATTCAAGATAACAATAATTTTTTAAAAATAACTACTTCATATATAAATGATATTAATCAAAATGTAAAAATGAAATATATCAATCAAAAAGTTGACAAAGAGATTATTTTAAATACACTTAAACTTTAATAGACTATAATCTATACTAAAAAAGGGGTGAAACAATGAAAAAAATATTTATTATATGTTTTTTCATTGTTTCACTTACTCTTACAATCACAGTTGCAAACAAATCTTTCAATATAACAGAATCAAAACTTGAACAAATAGCCCAAAAGTATGGGATAAAAGCTAGAAAAAGAGTAGAACTTTGGGATAAGACTATCCAATCAGCAAAAAATGATGATATTCTACATAAATTAAAAAAAGTTAATGATTTTTGGAATAGAATAACTTATAAAAGAGACAAAGTAGTATGGGGTAAGAATGATTACTGGGCTGCACCATTTGAATTTTTAAGTGTTGGTGCAGGAGATTGTGAAGATTATGCAATTGCAAAATATTTTAGCTTACGAAAACTTGGAGTTCCTGATAGTAAACTAAGAATTACATATGTAAAACTTATGAGAAGAGGTACAAAATTTGAGGAAGCTCATATGGTATTAACTTATTATCATAAACCAGGTGCTACACCTATTGTTTTAGATAATGTAAATAAAAGATTAAAACTAGCAAGTAAAAGAACAGATTTAAGACCAGTATATAGTTTTAATGCAAGTGGCTTATGGCAAGCAAAAAATAAAGGAAAAACTTCAGTTAAAGTGGGTTCAAATAACTTAAAGAACTGGAAATCTATGATGAGTAGAATTTAAAAAGGGGATTAAAAATATGTCTTTATCAAAACAACTGTATATGATTATTGCTTTTATATTTTTTATAATATTTAGTGGTAATTTTTTAATTAGTGTAAACAACATGAAAGACTATCTAGAGATAGAAGCTTCAACAAAAGCGCAAGATACAGCCACATCCATAGGAATGAGTCTAAGACCTTTAATAAATGATAAAGAAGACCCAGAGATTCAATCTATAATAAGAGCTATATCAAATAGTGGTTTTTATAAAGAGGTTAGATTAGAAGATGCTGATTTTATTATTTCAGATAAAAAGCTTATTGAAGCATCAACAGATTTAAGTGATTCAAATTGGACTATAGATAAAGTTTCTGTTGATTCAAAGTTTGGATTTATTGAAAAAGTTGAATCTGACCAATCAATAAGTGAACAACTTTTAAAACTTGAAAACGAACAAGATGAGATTGATTTAAGTGAGATGGCAGACAGTGTCAAGTATAGATATATACCTAGTGAATTTTATAAAAAGGGTGGGAATATCACTTTTAACTTTACTGCCTCAAAAAATGGACAAAAAATTGATACATTTGCCAATATTACTCTAAATAAAGTACTCTTTAAAGAGAGTAGAGATATTAAATTTGACTATGTTCCCCAATGGTTTATAAAACTGATTCCTATCGATCTTGAAGAAAAATTTAGTGAAATCTCAAATGGATGGAATACAGCAGCTATAATATATGTAAGTCCCAATCCAGGTGAAGCATATGCTAAACTTTTTGAACAAGCTAGAAACTCAATTATTTATGCGGTAATAGCATTTATAATCTCTATGCTTCTTTTACTTGTATTTGTTCAATTTATTCTAAGACCACTTAAAAAGATTGAAAAACTTGCTAAAAATATTGCAAAAGGTAATTTTGATGTAATTGAACCTCTTCCTTGGACAATTGAGATTAAAAATGTTTCTATCGCTATGAATGATATGTCAAGAAAAATTGAAGCTATGATAAATAAACTTACAAATAATCTGGCAAATCTTTCAAAAAAATTATCTGAAGATGAATTAACTGGACTAAATTCAAAACAACCTTTAGAAACAGATATAAAACAAATGTTTATAAAAAAAGAGACAGGATATATATTTGATATAAAAATAGATAACCTTTCAAAATATGTTAAAACCCATACTAATGAAGAGGTTGATAATTATATTATAAAATTTGCAAATCTTTTAAAAGATTTAAGTACAAATACAAAAGCCTATAGAATTTTCGGTTCAGAATTTCTATTAGTAATAAATGGTTGCAATTACGATGGAGCAAAAGAGATCGCAAATAAATTGAAAAAAAGATTTAATGACTTATCAGCAGAATTAAATATAGATGAAGTTGCTCACGTTGGAGGGACTCCATTTAACGAACTAGGAACATTAACTGAGATGAGACAAGCTGCAAATGAAGCCTATGAAAAAGCAAAACTTATTGGTCCAAATGAGATTTTTATTCGAGATAGCAATGATCTTTCAAGAGATATGAATGCTTGGAGAGAATTAATAACTGAAATAATTGATAATAGCCATTTTGAAGTAGATTTTATCAATGACACTTATACTTTAGATAATCTTGATAAAGATATTATTATGCAAGAAGCCTTCACCAATGCAAAAGATAAAGAAAATAATCCTATTCCTATAGGTTCGTTTGTTTCTATTGCTGAAAAATATGAAAAAATTGTTGATTTTGATAAAGCTGTAATCTCAAAAATCATTGGCTTTATACAAATAAATAATATCAAACATGATATTTGTATTAATTTATCTTTAGATTCTATTTCTAACAACCATTTTATTATGTGGCTTGAAAAAGAGATTATCAAAAATAGAGATATATCTTCTAAATTAGTCTTCTCTTTATCTGCATATAGTGTAGCAAAAGACATGACTTTATTTAAAGATTTTTGTGATTTTGTTCATAGTTGTGGTTCAAAAGTTATTATTAAAAGATTTGAAAGTAAATTTGTTCCAACTGAAAACTTAAAAGAGTTTAATCTTGATTATATAAGACTTGCAAGAGACTATACAACTAATATGCATAAAGATCGTTCTAAAAAAGAGTTTGTTGAATCTATAAATGAACTAGGAAGCTTATTGAATATAAAAGTTTGTGCTGAAGCAGTAAAAGAGGAAAAAGACTTAGAAACTGTTAAGAATATTAAACTTTTTGCAATAAGTAAATAAAGAGATTTTTAATCTCTTTATTCATAAACAATCAGTTTATCATCTTCATCAATCTCTTCCTCAAAAGTATTAGAAAATAGGTTTATGTACTCGTATATATTATCATTTACAAAACTATTAGCTTCATTAATAACTATATTAAACAAAATATCTTTACATTCCTCAAAACTATAAGGTATAAATTCTAAAGTAAAACTTTTATCTTTGTTTTCATATAACCATAAAGTTCCATTTTCACTTTTTAACCAAAATGCAATTTTTTCATATAATAACAAAGACTCAAATGTTTTTTCTAAATTTTCAAATAAAAAAGATTTAATTTTCTCTTTTTTATGTTTATCTACTGTTTTATCTTGAACACTTATACATAACTCTTCCCAAAAATTATCGATACACTCATTTTTTTTATCAGAAAAAACTTTTACATTTTGTTTTTGCAAATCTTCTATTGTATTTTTAGTTAATCTCTTCTGTAAAGAATAAACTAATTCAGAGATTATTAATTCTTCAATTTTCATAATATCCCCTTTAATAGATTATTTTAACACCTAAATTCAAAGCAAATATTAAAAATATTAAACTAATTATTTGTTTAATATTAAACTACTATTAATAATCCTTGATTATAATTTTGTTCTTAATATAAAGGAATTTAATGTTTGAAAGATTTTTAAGATTCTTTGTTGAAAACTCAAGGATGAATTACACTCTTTTTGTTTTAGTTTTTGCTGTTGGAGTTTGGTCATATAATAATACTCCAAAAGAGATTTTTCCAAGTTTTGAATTAGATATGATTTCTATAAGAGGTTCATATACTGGAGCTTCTGTTGATATTCTTGATAGAATGGCTGTAACAGAAATAGAAGATAATGTAAAAAACATTGATAGTATTGATGTCATAACAACAGTTATTAGCCCGGGTAGTTTTTCTATCATATTAGAATTAAAAAAAGGGTTTAATAAATATAATGAGACAGATAAAGTAAAAGATGCAATTGCCCTTGTAAAATCTAATTTACCCTCAGATATGGATGAACCAACTGTAAATGCTTTAGAAAGGTCAAGATCTTTAATAGATATTACATTAACTTCGAATAAATATACAACTGACGAGTTAAAACCTTTTGCAGATAAATTAAAAAGTCAATTATTAGGAGTATCTGGAGTAAAAGATATAACTGTTTATGGAGATTCAGATAAATTCTATCAAATACTTTTAGATGATAAAAAAATAAAAGCAATGAATCTTAATAAAAATAATGTATTTAATGCTATATCTACTCTATCATATATTTTTCCAGTTGGTAAAATAGAAGGGGAAAAACACTATTATATCTCTACTTTTAATGGAGCAAAAACAGCAAATGCTTTTGCAAATACTTTAGTTAAAATTGGAGACAGCAATATATATTTAAAGGATATTGCATATATTTCAAAAAAATATGAAGACTCTTCAACTTTATACTCATTTAATGGTAAAAGTGCAATATCTTTAGCCCTTGAACAAAGTGAAAGTGCCGACGCAATAAAAATAGTACAAAATATTAAAAAACTCTTACCCTCTATAGATAAAGCAAATCCTGATATTCAAATCAGTATAGCTGATGATAATAGTGAAAGAATATTAGACAGACTAAATATTGTTGTATCAAATATTTTATTAGGAATTATACTTATTACTATTTTAGTAATGCTTCTAATCAATTTTAGAATGTCATTTATTATAGCAATAGGTATTCCAACTTCATTTGTTATTGCAGCACTATATATGTATCTATCTGGCTATACAATCAATATGATATCACTTGTTGGAGTCTTAATAGCAATTGGTATTGTTGTTGATGATGCAATTGTTGTAAGTGAGAATATCCAGCAACACATTGAAGAGGGATATGAACCTAAAGAAGCTGCAATTATGGGTGCAAAAGAGATGGTTAAACCTGTAACTGTTGCATCTATTACTACCCTGTTTTCTTTTTTACCAATTTTAATGATTAGTGGAACTATGGGTGAGGTTATGAAACTTATCCCCATTGCAATTTCTGCTTTAGTTGTAGCTTCTTTGATTGAGTCATTTATATTTTTGCCAATACATGCAGCCCATACACTTAAAAATGATGCAAAAGCTACATCATGGGAAAAACCAAATAAAATCTATAATTCAATTATACATTTTTTTATGAATTGGAAGAAAACTTTTCTTTTAATTTTTATAATATTAGTTCCTATATTAACTTTTTATGAAATAAAAGCATCAAAGTTTCAAATGTTTCCAAAGTTTGATGCATCGGATGTAAAAATATCTATAAAAGCTGATGAAAATACAAAACTTGAAGATGCTTTCAAGATTGTACAAAGTATCGAAAAAGATATTATGAAAAATGAGAAAAAATTTTTTATTAGAAGTATAGATTCTGTAGCAGGATTTAGGCGAGATACAGGGAGTAATACAGAAAAATATCCATATGTTATGTATATGACGGTTGAACTTCAAAAAATGAAAGATGCCAACTTTTTAGATAAATATATCACCCCTTACCTTAGTTTCTATTATGATAATACGGGGAGAGAAAGAACTAAAAAATCTATACAAATTGCAAAAGAACTTAAACAGTTTCTGAAAGAACAAGATTATAAAACTAAATTTAACCTAAATGAAATAGTTGTATTAGAAAGAAAAGTTGGACCAATTAAAGCAGATATAAAAATAGGTCTTGTTTCAAATAATAATGAAAAAATCATCTCTTCAATACATATGCTAGAAGATGAACTTAGAACTATTAAAGGTATAAAATCCTTATCAAACTCTCTTAAATTTGGTATTGATGAGATTAAATTAAAAGTTAATGCATATGGGGAACAATTAGGATTAGATGAATCAACAATAGGTACCTTCCTATCAAATATGTATCTTTCTAAGAAAAAAGCTGTTTCATTTGATGATACAGAGATGCTAGATATAAAAATAGAAAGTATAAATAAAGATGATTATGAAAGCTTTAAAAACATGGAGATACCATTGGATGATGGTACATTTGTGGCATTAAATCAAGTTACAGATTTTAAAATAATAAAAGGTTTTGAACAACTTATTAAAGATAATGCAGAAAGAAATTTCTACGTTTTTGCAAATGTAAATCCAGAAATAGTCACAGCAAATGAAGTTATAGAAAAACTGCAACCAACCCTAAATAAAATAAAAGAATCAGGAATAAAACTTATTTTCAAAGGGGAAGCTGAAAAACAAAAAAGTCTTAGAAATGATATGCTTTTAGCTTCTGCACTTACTATTATTTTAATTATGCTTTCAATGCTTTACTTATTTAACTCATTTAGAGAAACATTTATCTTAATGAGTGTTATCCCTTTTTCACTTTTAGGGGTTTTAATTGGGCATAAAATAATGGGGATTAATCTATCTATGCCATCACTAATTGGAGCATTGGGACTTGCAGGGGTTGTTATCAATGATGGAATTATTATGATGACCTATTTAAAGAAAGCAAAAACATTACATGATGTATTTAATAGAGCAACAAAAAGGTTTAGACCAATTATTTTAACTACAATCACAACTTTAATTGGTATGAGTTCCTTGATATTTTTCCCAACTGGTCAAGCCGTGATTTTCCAACCAATAGCAATTGGTCTTGGCTTTGGTCTTTTGTGGGGAACAATTTTAAATTTAATCTATTTACCTGTGATATATTCTATATCTCATAAACTCAAAGGGGATAAGTTTTAAGAATCTTCTTTGTTGTTTTTCATAGCCTCATAAGCAACTAAAATTTTCTTTCTTTCAATCCCCCATCTGTAGCCACTCATGGCTCCAGATTTTGCTAAGACCCTGTGGCAAGGGATTAGAAATCCAATATGGTTTGAACCAATTGCACTGGCAACTGCTCTAACTGCTTTTGGTTTATTTATACTATTTGCAATATCTTGATAAGTTGCAATTGTTCCTGTTGGAATATTTAATAAAGCTTTCCAAATATTTATTTGAAAATTTGTCCCTTTTACATAAAGATCAAATTTCTCTTTTTTTACAAAAATCTTATTTAAATACTCTTTTGCTTTTTCATCATTTTCTATTAAATTAGCTTTTGCCCAAATCTCTTGAAATCTATTAAAAATTGGCTCTTTATTATCATCAATAAACCCAAGATAACACACCCCTCTTTTTGTAAAACCTATTAATGCTTCCCCAAAAGGTGTTGAACCATATCCATAGGTAATATCAACATTTTTCCCAAACTCTTTATACTCTTTGGGAGTTACACCAATAATATTTACAAATAGATCATGTAATCTGCTACTACTTGATAATCCCATATCTAATGAACTATCTAGTATAGATTTTGATTCTTTTAGATGTTCTTTTGCATAATTTAATGTAACTGATTGTAAAAATTGGATGGGAGTCACACCTACATATTCTTTAAATACTCTTATTAAATGGTATTTACTCATCCCAATATATTCTGAGATTTCATCTATTGTAGGTTGTTCTTTAAAGTTTTCGTCGATATATCTTATTACTTTTTCAATTTTTTTGTAGTTTTCATTTTCTAAAGATAAGCTATCTTTCATTTACCTTCCAAATTATAAGCTAAAGTTAGTATATATTATACCACTTTAGCTTACATAATTGTTAGTATCTAGTAAGTTGATTTGTTGTAAATTACAAAATCTCTAGCTAACTCTTTAAGTTCTTGTTTAATCTTAGCTTGTAAATCTGTATTGTTAATATCATCTAATACATCACAAATTTTATTCGCTATAAACGTAAACTCTTCCTCTTTCATCCCTCTTGCTGTTAGTGCTGGTGATCCTACTCTAATACCTGATGTTACAAATGGACTTCTTGTTTCACCTGGTACTGTATTCTTATTTACAGTTATACCTGCGTTTCCTAATGCTGCATCTGCATCTTTACCTGAAAACTCTTTATTTAAAAATGACACTAACACTAAGTGATTATCTGTTCCATCAGATACTATATCATATCCTCTTGACATCATCACTTCCCCAAGTACTTTTGCATTTACTTTTACTTGTTTTGCGTATTCTTTCCATGATGGATCTAAAATCTCTTTAAATGCTACTGCTTTTGCTGCCATTACATGTACTAATGGTCCACCTTGTGTTCCTGGGAATATTGCAGAGTTTATTTTTTTAGAAATATCTTCATCATTACATAGAATCATACCACCTCTTGGTCCTCTTAGAGTTTTATGTGTTGTAGTTGTTACTACATCTGCATGTGGAAATGGGCTTGGGTGTTCACCTGCTGCTACTAATCCAGCAATATGTGCGATATCTGCAAATAGATATGCTCCTACTGAATCAGCTATTTCTCTAAATTTTGCAAAATCTATCTCTCTTGCGTATGCTGATGCTCCACACACTATAATTTTTGGTTGTACTATTTGAGCTATTTCTTTAACTTTATCATAGTTTATTCTTCCATCTAATTCTACTCCATAGTAGAATGCTTGGTAGTTTTTACCTGAAAAAGATGGTTTTGAACCATGTGTTAGGTGTCCTCCATGAGAAAGGTCCATACCAAGAATTTTATCACCTGCTTTAATTAATGCTGCGTATACTGCTCCATTCGCTTGACTTCCTGAGTGTGGTTGTACATTTGCATACTTACATCCAAATATCTCGCAAGCTCTATCTATTGCTAATTGTTCTGCTTTATCTGCAAATTCACATCCACCATAATATCTTTTATATGGGTATCCTTCTGCGTATTTATTTGTAAATACACTTCCCATTGTTTCCATTACTGCTGGGCTTGTGAAGTTTTCACTTGCTATCATCTCTAGGTGATCTGTTTGTCTTTGTAGTTCTGCTTCTACTATATCGAATATCTCTTTATCTGCAACTTCAAGTCTTCTCTCATTTATAAAGCTCATCTTTTATACTCCCAAAAATTAAATTTTTGAAAGTATAACGTAAGAAAAAAAATCAAACAATCCAGATATTGCGAAATTATAAAAATATAAAAAACTTAACAGCTGAAATACCTAAATCTTTTGGTTCTTCACCTAAAGCTTTAAGGGAATTCTCCACTGTATCAATCATTTGAGTTAAAATAACTTCAAAAGAAAAATTTGAATGTGAGTATAAGGATTCTTTATTTGATTTTATAGAAGCAAGATTTTGTATATCATCATAAGTGATATTTTTATTTAAACTTAATCTACTTTCTAATTCTATTTGCCAATTGTTTTGCCAAGTTAAAAATAGATACTTCCCAGTTTCATCCCTATCAACTTTTATTTTCCATCTTAAGACTTGAAGGTTTTTATGAAGAATAGAAAGTTTTTCTTTATCATACTGTAAGGCAGTTACATTATGGAAATCTTCTGTATCATAAGCATATGCAATCATATATCTTAAACCTAAAATCAAATAGTCATTTCTATTTAATAAAGGCTTTTTTGAAAAAGCTAATTCAAGATATTCTTTATAGTTTTCTAATACATCCCCTTGATATTTTAAAAGAAGTTTTTTATTGAAATCATTTAATACTGTATAGATTTTTTTTTCATTTTTTGCATTAAAATTTTTAGGATTTCTTTTATCAAGTTTGGTTTTAAACTTTATAAGAAGTTTTTGTAATTTTTTTTGATCTTTAGTTATTAACTCAGCAGAATTAGTTTGAAATACACTTTCTACATCACTTTGATTTGTAGCACAACCAGTTAAAAATATAGTTAAAATTAAACTCAAAAGAAACGTCCATTTTGTCATCATTTACCTTTTAGGAATCTATAGTTTATAATCTATTTTATCATATTGATACATAAATTATATTTTTAAAACCACTTCAGATAATTTTTTAATGGATACATGATATAATTCATAAAATTTTAAAGAGAAATATATGCCAATTGTTATACCAAAAAAATTACCTGCTGTTAAAATATTACAAAAAGAAAATATTTTTGTTATGAATGACAAAAAAGCTATGAAGCAGGATATTAGACCACTTAAAATACTTATATTAAATTTAATGCCAAATAAAGTTGAAACAGAAACTCAATTATTAAGACTTTTAGGAAACACTCCATTACAAACAGAAGTTACTTTGATAAAAACAGCTACGTACCAGTCAAAAAATACTGCAGAAGACCATCTTGAAAGTTTTTATAAAACCTTTGATGAAGTAAAGAATCATAACTTTGATGGACTTATTATAACTGGTGCACCCATTGAAACAATGCCATTTGAAGAGGTTTCTTATTGGGAAGAATTAAAAAAGATTATGGAATACTCAAAATCAAATATCACTTCAACTTTATATATTTGTTGGGGTTCACAAGCGGGACTTTACCATCATTATGGGATACAAAAATATGAAAAAGATAAAAAAATATTTGGTGTATTTGAACATGATTTATTTAATAAAACAAACCCTTTATTAAGAGGTTTTGATGATGAAGCATATATCCCACACTCAAGATATACTACAGTTTTAAAAGAAGATATTGATAAAATTTCGGATCTTGAACTTTTACTATATTCTGAAAATTCAGGAGTCTGTTTAGTAGCTTCAAAAGATAGAAGACATGTATTTATGAGTGGTCATGTAGAATATGATTTTAATTCTTTACAAAAAGAGTATTTTAGAGATATTGAAAAGGGTTTAGATACAGAGATTCCAAAAAACTATTTTAAAAATAATGACCCAAAACAAGAGCCTAAAGTTAAATGGCGTTCTACTGCACACTTATTATTTGCAAATTGGTTGAACTATTTTGTTTACCAAGAAACACCTTTTGAATTAAAATAGGAATTCAAATAAAAGTCCCAAACTATTGGGACTTTTTTAACTTAATGATTTAAGTTCTGCTTCTACTTTTGCAAGTTTCTCTTCAGCTGAAGCTAAACCAGCTTTATTTTCTTCAATAACTTTTGCAGGTGCATTAGCTACAAATTTTTCATTTGACAACATTCCTGTAAGTTTTCCTATCTCTTTTTCTAATTTTTCTTTTTGTTTAGTTAATTTATTTATAATAGGTGTCATATCAATTTCACCTGTTGGGATATAAACCTCTAAGTTATCACTTACATCTGTAATAGAATTTTCTTGTTTAGTATCTACAAACTCAATATTTTCAACTTTTGCAAGCTTTTCAATAAATGGTTTAGCAACTTCTGTATCAATAGAAGAATCAAGTTTTACATAAGCTTTAGCTATTTTACTATTACCCATATCAATAACAACTTTTGCTCTTCTAATAGCTGTAATTGCCTCTTCAATAATTGCAAACATATTTTCAATATTTTCATCTTTTTTAATATTTTTAGGGAAGTTCATAATCATAACTGAATCACCCTCTTCTAAAGAGGTACCACTTAACTTATGATATAGGAAATCTGAAATAAATGGCATAAATGGAGATATCATTTTTAATGTTTCTTTAAATACAGCTCCAAGTTCAATAATAGAATCTTTTGATGCTTTAGAATACTCAATACCCCAATCACAAAACTCAGTCCAAACAAATCTGTAAAGAATAGATGCAGCTTCATTAAATTTATATGTTTCTAAAGTTTCTCTAACTTCATCTACAGCTGTAGAAAGCCTACTTTGCATATAAAGTCCAAGTGGAGTTTTAACCTCAATATCTTTTAAATCAGGGAAAACTTCAACATTCATACTTAAAAAGTTTGATGCATTGTAAAGTTTGTTTGTGAAGTTTCTAAATTGCTCTAGATTTTTTGCTCCAAGTTTAATATCTCTTCCTTGAACTGCTAAGAACGCAAGTGTAAATCTAATAATATCAGCACTATGCTCTTCAACCATATCAAGTGGATCGATAACATTACCTTTTGACTTTGACATTTTTGCACCATGTTCATCTCTAACTAACGCATGCATATAAATATCTTTAAATGGTAATTCTCCCATAAAATGTTCACCTAACATCATCATTCTAGCAACCCAGAAAAACATAATATCAAATCCAGTAATAAGTAATGAATTTGGATAGAATTGTTTTAAATCATCTTCATTAAATGTATCTTCCATATTTCCATTGTTTCCCCAACCAAGTGGTGAAAATGCCCAAAGACCAGATGAAAACCAAGTATCTAAAACATCTGGGTCTTGAGTATATTTTTTAGAAGCACATTTTGGACAAGCATCTGGTTTATCAGCTTTATCTGCCCATTGGTGTCCACAATCATCACAAGTAAATACAGGAATTCTATGTCCCCACCAAAGTTGTCTAGAGATACACCAATCTCTTAATTCATCCATCCAAGCTCTATAAGAGTTAATCCAATGTGGTGGATGAAATTTTGACTCACCAGCATATGTTTTTTCAATTGAATTTTTAGCAACTTCACTTCTTACAAACCATTGCTTAGAGATATAAGGTTCCACAATATTTTTACATCTATAACAATGTCCAACTTGATGTACATGATCTTCAATTTTTACAATAAAACCCTCTTCTCTTAACTTATCAACAATAGGTTTTCTAGCTTCAAGTCTTTCTAGTCCTGCAAACTCTCCACAATATTCATTTAAAATACCTTGTTCATCAAAACATGTAATAAACTCTAAATCGTGTCTTTTCCCTACTTCGTAGTCATTTTGGTCGTGAGCTGGAGTTACTTTTACAACACCTGTCCCAAAATCCATATCAACATGCTCATCTGTAATAATTTTGATTTTTCTATCAGTAAGTGGTAAAACAACCTCTTTACCAACAATTGTAGTATATCTTTCATCATCAGGGTGAACCATAATAGCTGTATCCCCAAAATAAGTTTCAGGTCTAGTTGTTGCAACTGTTACATATCCAGAACCATCAGCAAAATGATAATTCATATGGTAAAACTTACCATTTACCTCTTCATGTTCAACTTCGATATCTGAAAGTGCACCATCATGTGTACACCAGTTAACCATATAATTGTTTTGAACAATCATACCTTCATTATATAAATGAACAAAAGCCTCTTTTACAGCCTCTTTTAGTCCATCATCCATAGTAAACCGCTCACGTGACCATGCAGGAGAAACACCTAATTTTCTCATTTGATGAACAATATTTCCACCAGATTGCTCTTTTTGTAACCATGCTCTTTCAAGGAATTTTTCTCTACCTAATTCCTCTTTTGTAGTACCTTCTGCTAATAATTGTTTTTCAACAATATTCTGTGTAGCAATACCTGCATGGTCTGTTCCTGGTTGCCATAAAGTTTTATACCCATCCATTCTTTTAAATCTAGTGATTATATCTTGAAGAGTAAATGTTAAAGCGTGCCCAATATGCAGACTTCCTGTAACATTTGGAGGAGGCATCATAATAGCAAAGTTCTTATCTTCTTCTTGGATAGATTTATTTCCATCTATCTCAAAATAACCTCTGTCTTCCCAAATCTTATAATATTTATCTTCCACTTTTGATGGTTCATACTTATTACTCATTTAAATTCCTATTGATTTTCTTGGTTTTAAAATATCCGCGATTATATCTAAAAGTAGTTTATTTTATAGTTAGTTGATGTTATATGCTAGTTTAACTAGCATATAACTATTTTTGAAGTTCTCTTACTGTTTGGTTTAAAATCTCTTGAGAGACTCTTCCTGAAACTTCATAACCATAATATATCTGGAAATCTGATATTGCTTTTCTAGTCATAGGTCCACTTATACCATCAATTGTAGAGTTATAAAATCCAAGTTTTTTAAGGTTCTTTTGTAACTCAATAATTGTTTCTTTATCAAGGTCAGAATATTTATTAGTAGCCACTAAAGTCAGATTATCTATATTAGGAGTTTTAAGCCCAAAAGAATTAGCTAATCTAAAATACTCTATTGCTTTAACTCTATTGCTAGGAACTCCTAATCCATATAGATATACATAACCTAACTCTAAATATGCGTATGGGTATTCTTTTTTTGCAGAAGATTCCAATAGGTCAATCCCTTTTTGATAATCTGGAGTTACTGAATATAAAAATCTCATTGCATATATATATTCAGCCCTGTAATCTTTCATCTCAACTGCTTTTTTTAACATCCTATCTGCATACTCTTCATTTGGGCTTACACCATTTTTACCATATTTATATATTTCATATAAACTATAATAAGCGTATGAACTTCCATTTTGTGCTGCTTCTTTGTAGTTTTGTGCTGCTTCTTGATAGTTTTTATTTTCATAATAATATCTATCTGCTTCAGCATCATAATACTCTTTTTTTACAGTATCCATACATCCAGTAGAAAATATAGCTATTAATACTGCTATTACTATATATTTTAAAGTTTTCATTTTCCACCTCCACTTCCACTGCTTCCACCACCACTAGTGTTATGAACTAAATAAAAATCTTTTCCATCTTTTGAAACAAAAAAATTATGGCTTGAATCTATATGTAAATTATAAACTTGAAGATCTTTATTTATTTTTGAGATAGTTTCAATTTTAGTGTAACTATTCCCATTAAAAATTGTATCCCCTTTCACTAGTTCTCTTGTAATTTTCCAGCCATCTTGAGTTAAAAATCTTTCAAATGCAGTTGCTTCTACATTTTCATTTATTTTGTAGTAGTGATTGTTTGTATCTATATATTTATCTTTTACTTTTGAAGATACTAATCTATCTTTTGCAATATCATAAACTAACACCTCATCCCCAATTTTGATATCAGATATATCTTTCAAGTGTTTGCTAGAAGTTAAAATTTTTGTATCTTTTGGAAAACAACTTTTTTTATTTTCTTCTTCAAGCTGAGATAATTTATCATAAATTTTATTTAATTTTTTTCTTTGTTTTACTATCTCATTGCAAGTAATATCGTATGTTTGTTGATTGTGTTTTATAGCAGCCTCTGGACTATGATAATTACTCATTGATCCACCTATTGGAGCTCGACCATCTCCTGCACCCATATTATTATCATGCAATGCTGAACCTTTTAGTACATTCATAATCTCATTGTGCGCATCCATTTTTTGCACTTCTAAATCATCAATATACTTTTTAGTACGATCTCTTTCTTTTATTAACTTATCATACTCTTGTTTATGAGTAATCTTTACCTCATCATCTTTTAAGTTCACTTTTGCAGGTGGATTATAAGCCATTGTTGCAGCATATTCAAAACATCCACTAAAAAAAACAACACTTAAAAGAAGAGTTAAAATTAATCGTAACATAACTGCCTCCTTAATTTAATTTTCCCTTAATTTAATTATACAGCTATTAGTTTTAATTTATAATTTAGTAATAAAGAAATTTATTAATTTTCCTCATCTGTTTTAATAAGTCCAGCTTCTTTTAAAAATGGAGAATGGATAAAGTCAATCTTTTTTATTTTGTCAAACTTTGCATAGCTAAGATAGAGTACATCTTTTGCTCTTGTAACAGCAACATAAAAAAGTCTTCTTTCCTCTTCTAAGCTTCCACCTTTGCTCATAAGTTTTCTGTTTGGGAATCTTCCATCCATAAGGTCTATTACAAATACTTCTTTAAACTCTAAACCTTTACTTGCATGAACTGAAAGTAAGTTAACACCCTCCCCTTCACTCATCTCTCCACCACCTAAAATCATAGAGTTTACAAATTTTGAAAGGTCTTGAAAGTTACGTGAAAGATTTCTTAAAAGCATCCCTTTTCTATTTATTTTTGCTAAACCTTTAGCTTTTTGAGTTGGATTGATTGTTCCATCTTTTTGTGTTGCTCTTTTCGTAGCTAAGAAATCTTTTATTTTTGAATACATCATTGAACCAATAATATTAGAAACCATTGTTTCAGGATTTTTGACTCTTCTTAATTGTTTTACTAAAAGATAAAAATCATAAATATATTTTGCTCCATCAACAGACAATTTAGGATGTTTCAATAATGGATTACCTAAAAAACTATCCTCAAAACCACAATCTTTGAATTTAGACACTGAACCCAATTCTAAAAAATCGTCGAAAAGTCCAAGTTGTATGTTTTTTACTTTATTTGTTTCAAAAGGATTATTTATATCTTCCCTTGGATAAAACAAACCTTTAAATAAATCTCCATCTCCAAGTTTAATTAAAGCATCAAAGATATCTTTTGCAATAGCTTTTCCTATCCCTTTACCGTGTTCTAATACGTGTATAAAAGCCATCATATCGTTATGTGATAATTGCATAACTAACATGTCAATTACAAATTTAACCTCAACCGAATCAAAAAATGACATTCCACCTTTTCTTTTTGCAGGAATTCCATACTCTCTTAAGTTTGCTTCTATACCATCTGCACTTGAATTATTTCTAAATATAATTGCAATCTCATTATGTGGTGTTCCACTTTTTGAAATTAAATCTGAGATATGATGATATTGTTGAAACAATTCTGTGAAAGCTAAAAGTTTTGGTGCAATATTTATATCATTACGCATCACTTGAAGTTGTTTTTCATATATTCTTTCATTATGTTCTATTACTTTTGTTGCTAAATCTAAAATAGGTTTGCTTGATCGGTAATTTTTTCTAAGAGTAAAAACTTCAGCATCTTTATATCTTTGTGAAAATGTTGAAATAATACCTATGTCAGAGCCATTAAATGCATAAATACTTTGGTCATAGTCACCTACACAAAAAAGAGATTTTGGTTTAAACCCATCTAATAATCTTCCTTGTAAAGGATTTGTATCTTGATATTCATCAACAAGTATCTCTTTAAAAGCAAATTCATTTTCTTTTAATGTATCAAGCATTATTGTTAATAAATCGTCAAAGTTTGCATAACCATATTTTATTTTTAATTCATTAAATTCTAAAACTACATCTTCATAAATTGCTGTATAAAGTTCATGGTCTGGATTTTTATTTAATACCCACTTCTCAAATGTTTCTCCATCATTTGAGTTTAGATATAAAGAATACATATCATATAAATATCCACCATCATATGGATTTGCATCGTCACTTCTATCATAAAAGACTCTTTTTTCGTATAATGATTTAAAAAGTGTTTTTAATTCATTTGGTTGTTTTAATGTAATATTTATATTTAATTGTTTTAATAATTTATATGAAACAGAGTGAAAAGTGCCAGCCATAATTTTTTGGGCTATCTCTTTTCCAAAAAATTTAGCAACCCTTTGAACCATTTCTGCAGCAGCTTTATTTGTAAAAGTTAATAATAATATCTCTTCAGGTTTTACCCCGTTGTTAATAAGATTTGCAATTCGTCCTACAATTGTAGAAGTTTTTCCAGTTCCAGCACTAGCAATAATAAGATTATATCCCGTAGGACAGGTAGCAGCACTTAGCTGGTCTTCATTTAGATTTGATAATGGCATTAATTGAATATTTCTCTTTGAAAGTTTTTTTGTTGGCGAATAGTAGCAATAAAGTACTTTAATTTGGGTAAAAAAAAAGGCCCCTTTTTCAAGGAGCCTTTTTTACACACAAGGAAACAAATTGGAAAATTTAAAAATTCGCAGTTTTTAAATCTTTGAAGGATTCGCGCACCTTCTTAATCCATATTAAAATTATAATAGATGAGTATTAATACTAAAGTAACGAAAAGTTAATCAATAGTTAATACTATAATTAACTAAAAACTTTCCCATTCATCATCGCTATTTTTCTCTTTTATAACACCCTTTCTATCATATAAAGATTCAACTTTTTTATATTTTTTTACTTTATCGTGATATTTTTGAGGGTCTTTTTCTTCCTTAAAAGAGTCACGAGCTCTTTCTAGTCTCATCTCATCACATTTATGCTCTTTTATTTTATCAATATAATTGAATACTTCTGTTGTATTTTCTTCAATATTTTTTGCGATACCTATTAACTGAGCATCTTTTTTATCTTTTGAATCTACATCTATATATTTTTGTACACAATTATGAACATTTTCATGAGCTTTTAATAAAGCTTCCCAATCTTGGTTTTTAGTAAATCCTTCGTTTGAATGTTCAGCTATCCATTTACCTAAGTCACATTCATTATGATTTTTTACTTTCCAAGTATTTCCTTGTCCTACTTTACTAAAGTTGTTTTCTTTAAATGAAATATGGTCAAGTTTTAATTTAGTTGTATCAAATACAAGATTTACATCACATACTGACTTTTCCCTTGACTTATCAAAACTTGTTCTTTCTATAATAGAAACTAATTGTGAAGATAACTCACTTAATGCCATAGCTTTTTGAGATACTGCTTCTGATGCATTTGCATTCTCCTGAGTAGATTTATCTAATTGATTTATTGCATCATTAATTTGATCCATCCCTTGTCTTTGTTCATTTGATGCAGCAGATACTTCACCAACTAATGTAGCAACTTCTGAAACTTTTGAACTTAAAAAGTTAAAACTTTCTACCATTTTATCAGCTGTACCTTTACCACTTTTTGTTTTTTCTTGGGCATAAATAACTAAATCTTTTATCTCTTTTGCTGCTTCAGCACTTCTACTTGCAAGATTTCTAACCTCTTGAGCAACAACTGCAAAACCTTTACCAGCTTCACCTGCTGTTGCAGCTTCTACTGCTGCATTAAGTGAAAGAATATTTGTTTGGAAAGCAATTTGGTCAATAATAGTAATTGCATCTACTATATCATCTGTTGCTTTATTGATATCTTCCATTGATTTTCCAGTTTCATGAGCTAATCTATCATCCTCTTGACTTGTAGCTTCCATCTCTTTTGAAATCATTAACATTTTTTTAGTTTTTTCATCATTGTGAGTAATAGTTGATGTAATCTCTTCAATAGCTGCAGCTGTTTCTTCTAAAGATGCTGCTTGTTGTAAAGATGATGCTGATAGTTGTTCAGAAGTTGATGCTAATTCTTCGGCATTTGTAGATAATCTTTTACTTGAATTATCAACCATACTTAAAAGTTCTGATACTGATGTTCCTAATGCATTTGTTCCTTTTATTAAAGAGCCAACATTTCCTGAACTTTTTGCATCTATTGAATAATCATAATGAGCATTACCATATTGAATTAAAGCATTAGTTATAATAGATAAATTATCTTTAGTAACTTTTAACATCTCATTTACTTTTTGTTTTAATTCTTCAACTTGTGGAGAGTTTGCAATCTCTTTAATATCATAAGTATAAAATCCCTCTTTAGCTTTATGAACAATATCAATTGCTTCATCTATAACTTTAGCATCTTGTTTTATTCCATTTTCAATTTTTTCTAAATAGGTATTAAAGTTTTTTGCAACTTTTCCAATCTCATCTTCTCTTTTAACATCTACTCTATTTGAAGTGTCTGAGTTTTTATTAATTGAAGTGATAGCATTGTCTAATTCTTTTAGTGGTTTTATAATAATTTTTCTTGAGAAAATAGAGATAATAATACTTATTAAAAGCAAAATTACAACAATAAGTACTAAAGCCATGTATATAATAGATTGTGAATGAGCCACTAACTCTTCTATATGTTTAATCTCTTCACCAACTACATAATAACCAATTTTATCTCCAGAAAAATCTATTATCGGTGCTAATGTAATAAAATATTCATCACCAACATAATAAGTGTTTTTCTCAATATCTTCAAGATTTAAATTAGAAACATAATTTGCAAATTGCTCATCATATGTTTTTTGATTTAAAGAATATTTTCCCACCTCTTTTAATTTTGATAAGATAGAATCACTTTGAACTTTTTCTTTATCTAATAACATTAATACATTAGAATGATAATATTTTTTGACATCTTTTATAATAGAATTGTATCCAGCTTTAAACTCTACACTCCCTACAAATTCACCATTACTAACTATTGGAGCAACTCCTACTAAGTTTACATTTGAAACACCTATTTCTGTTCCAACTACTGCTTTTTTATTTTTCTGTACATTTGAAATTGCTTCTCTGATATCAATAAGTTTATCACCATATTTTTCAGGTTTCCATGATCTTAAAAAAGAGTTTCCTTCATTATCATGAAGATGAATTTTGATATTTTTAAAATTTGTGTTATCTTTAAAATCTTTTGAAAGTTTTTGCATAATAGAAACAAGTTCATCTCTATCTTTATTTTTTAAAGCCTCAACAATTTTTCCATCATTTGCAATTGATACTGCATTTGATATACATATCTCCTCTTTAGCTAAAATTTTTTGTTTAACAATTGAGTTTAAATCATTTGTTGCTTCTTTATAAACTCCAACTTTTACATTTCCTAAGTAAAAAGAAAACATTACAAAAGCAATAACTAACCCAACAACAGAACTTACTAAAATAAGCAGATTTAATTTGCTTCCAATACTCCAACTTTTCATATTAACTCCATTCGCATAATAACGGAATTATAACAAAATGATATGTTAGTTTTTGTTTAAATAACTATATTGTATAACAAAATCTTATTTTCTACTAAGTTCAAAAATTATTTTTTTTAATAATATATTGCAAAAGTTTGAAATATCCAATTATCAGAATAATTATTATAAAAACCAAATCTAATAAAACAAAAGACTTTTGTGCCATTGTAAAATGTATAGTGATAAGAATAAGTGATATATAGACTAATTTATGGTATCTAACATATCTTTTAAATAATTTTTTTGTAGAGGTTAATGCCATAAATAGTATTATCAAAAAAGCTATTATACCAAGGTAAATAAATGGTTTATCAATAATCTCATTTATTATAAATAATATATCCCCCTGTGCATCAAAAATAACGAAATTTAAAAAATGTAAAAAAGCATAAAAGAAGCCCATTAAACCTACTATTCTTCTATATTTAATAAGATTTATCCATTTTTTCAACAAAGATATACTTACTGTAACAAAAAGTAATACTGTTGCACTTATACCTGTATAAGTATATATGTATTTGATGGGATCAATTACATTTTTTATAAAAAATACTTCATATATGATAAAAAAAAATGGAAACAATAATAGAAATATTAGCAAAAATCTTTTCATAATTTTTTTCTTAGAAATATTTTTTTAAATCCATATTTGCATATAATGATGCAACCTCTTTTTGATATCCATTAAACATCAAAGTATCTTGTTTGAAAAATTTTCCCAAGACTCTTTCTTTTTTTTGACTCCATCTTGGATGATCAACATTTGGATTTACATTTGCATAAAAACCATACTCTCTTGGATTTTCTTTTTGCCATGAGTTTAATGGTTCCTCTTCTACAAAACTAACTCTTGCTATAGATTTTATAGATTTAAACCCATATTTCCAAGGAACTATTAGTCGAATAGGAGCTCCATTTTGTTTTGGCATAGATGAACCATAAAGTCCAACTGCTAATATTGTCAAATCATTCATCGCTTCATCTAGACGTAATCCTTCAACATAAGGATAAGATATAGTAGAGAAAAAACCTCTTGCTTGGTCTGGAAACATCTCATCATCAAATAATGTTTCAAATCTAATATATTTTGCTTTTGAAAGAGGTTTTACATATTTAATAAAATCAGATAACTTAAATCCAATCCAAGGTACAACCATGGACCAACCTTCAACACATCTAAACCTATAAATTCTTTCTTCCAATTGAAAGTTTTTTAATAAATCATCAAATCTAATAATCATCTCTTTTTCTACTAAGCCATCTACTATAATATCCCAACTGTTTGTATTCAAAGTTTTAGATAAAGGCTTTACGCCCTCTTTACTTGTTGTAAACTCATAAAAATTGTTATATGAAGTTATTTGTTCATAACTATTCAATTCTAATTTATCTGGATTTTTATCCTCAAGATAATTTAGATTTTTTAAGGGTAGAGATTCTTTTGCAAACAGTTCTATAACTGATGATGTTGCAACTAAAGAAGCAGCACCTAACTTTAAAAAATCTCTTCTTTTATCAAAAATCTCTTTGGGAGTAACTTCGTTTTCACTTATATACCATGAAGGTTTTTTTAATATATTCATATTAACTCCTTTTGTGATACTGAAATTTTAAAATAATAGCGTTTAGTTAATGTGTAGCCATAAAAAAAGGGAAGAAGGATTTTCCCTCTTCCCTTTTTCAAAGATAAATTATAATCTAATTAATAGCAGCTAAAGCAGCCTCATAATTTGGCTCTTCTGTAATCTCTGGGCAAATCTCTTTATATGTTACAACACCTTGTGGATCAGTAACAAAAATTGCTCTACAAGTAACACCTGCAAGTGGTCCATCAGCAATTAATACACCATATGCATTTGCGAAATCTTTATTTCTAAAATCACTTCCAACTTTTAAGTTTTCAATCCCTTCTGTTGTACAGAATCTTCCCATAGCAAATGGTAAGTCCATAGACACAACTACTACTTCAGCGTCAGTTTTTGCTGCTTCTTCGTTGAATTTTCTTGTTTCTGCTGCACAAACAGGAGTATCTAATGACGGAACTACAACTATAATTTGTGCTTTTCCACCAATTTTAATATCAGATAAGTCTTGTCCTACAACACTTGTTTCAGGTGCTTTATCACCTACATTTACTTCTGTACCAGATAGATTTACTGGGTTACCTTTTAGATTAGTTGTTGCCATCTCTTCCCTTTTTATAAAATTTGGCGAAATTATAATTGAAGATTATAAATAAATTCTTAATTATAAGTTCTAATATAAGTTTATCAATATTTATATATTTTTGACTTTAAGTCAATAAAAATAAACTTTTTATTTTTCTAATATTTACTTTAATCGAATAGATGTTTCTAATAGTTCTATTTTATTATCTTCTAAAAGTTTTGTAAGTGAAGCTTTAAATGCTTTTTTACTCATTTCAAACATCTCTTTAATATCTTGGGCATCACTTTTATATGTGAAACTTAACTCTCCATTATTTTCTTTTAGTTTTTCTAATACTTTATTATGATTTTCATCACTTTGTTTTGCACCAATTTTTTGTAAAGATATATCTAATTTTCCATCATCTCTAATATATTTAACAAAAGCTTTTTTTCTATCACCTATATTAACTTTTTCAAAAATCTCATTATGATAAATTAGACCTTCATATTTATTATTTACTATAACTTTAAACCCTAGTGGAGTTTTTATATAAACTAAAATCTCTACCTCATCATTTTTTGTTAAATTATTTGGAGTTTTTTCTAATAAAAATTTTTCTGTTCCTATAAGTCTATGGGTATTCTCATCTTCAACTATTTGAATTACTTTTCTATTTCCTACTTGAAATGTTGATTTTTGTCTATTTTTAGGCACTAATAAATCTTTTGGTAAACCCATATCTAAAAATGCACCAAATTTTGCTATATCAACAACCTCTAAAGAGGAAAAATCATTTTTCATTGCATATGGTTTTAAAGTTGTTGCAACTAATCTATCTTCACTATCAGTATAAATAAACACTTCTAGTTCACTACCAATTTGCATTTGATTTGTAACATAACAATTTGGAAGAAGTACTTCCTCTTCATCTAAAGATATTAAATAAATACCTGGTTCAGATACTCTATTTACTTTTAGGATATTTAAAGTTCCTAATTCTATTTTTTTATTCATTTTCTTCCTAAAAGTTTTGAAATTAATAAACTTATTACACCAACAACAATAATACTTGCACCCGAACTTATATCAAAATAATACGAAATTGCAAGACCAATTAAAGTAAAACATGTAGCTAATAATGCACTTAAAATCATCATTGAAGATAATTTTTTTACAAAAATTTCTGCCATATATGTTGGAATTGTTAATAAGGCTATAACTAAAATAAGTCCTACAACTTTTATAGCCCCAACTACACTTAAACCTGCTAAGATTAAAATTAAAGTATAAAAAAACTTTACATTTATTCCTCTTAACAAAGCAAATTCACTATCATAAGATACTGCCAAAATCTGCTTGTAAAAAAGGATTACTAATCCAATTATAAAAATATCTAATATAGTAAGATATATTATATCATCATTTGAAACAGCAATGATTGAACCAAAGAGATAACTCATCAAATCAACATTATATCCTGGTGTTAAATCTACAAATATAATACCTATAGCCATTCCAAAAGCCCACATAATACCAATAATAGCATCAATTCTATTTCTATTTTTTAATGTAAGTGCAGAAATTATTATAGCAGTAGCAACTGCAAATACTGTAGCTCCAAATAAAATTGGTATTCCTAAAAATATAGCAAGACCTATTCCTCCATAAGAACTATGGGCAATACCCCCTGCCAAAAAAGTAATCTTATTTGCCACAACTAAAGAACCAATTATTCCAG